>NZ_JBAWUK010000035.1:0-11440 GCF_037079935.1 Stenotrophomonas maltophilia group sp. Smal12
TTGTCGTGGGAGCGGGTGTGGGGGGGTATATTTTTTTTTTGCGGGGGGGGGGGCGCGGCGATTGTGTTCCGGGCTTGCCTAGGACGGGCGGCCGGGGGGGGGGGGGCGGGGGGGGGGGGGGCGGCGGCGGCCGCGCCGCGGGGGGCCGCCCCCCGCGCGCCCCCCCCCCCCCCGGCCCCCCCCCCCCCCCCCCCCCCCCCCCACTACTGTACAGTTTGGTTCACGCCGTCACCGGCTGCGGCGCGCGCTGCTGCAGTGCCCAGACGATGCCACCACCGATCAGAGTCAGCACCGCAGCGAACACGCATACCCCCCGCCAGTCCCAGGCCGCATAGGCCAGGCCACCGACCCCGCCCAGCACGCTGGATCCCAGGTAGTAGGCGAACAGGTACATCGCCGAGGCTTCGGCGCGCATCGTACCGGCGCGGCTGCCAACCCAGCTGCTGGCCACCGAGTGGCCGCCGAAGAAGCCGAACGTGACCAGCGCGATACCCAGTGCCATCGCACTCAGCCACGGCATTACCAGCAGTGCGATGCCGGCGCCGATCAACGCCAACGAGATCGACAGGATGCGGCCGCGCCCGTAGCGCGTTGCCTGCTGGCCCATCCACGCCGAACTGAAGGTGCCCACCAGATAGACGCTGAAGATCAGGCCGACCACGGTCTGGCTGAGGTGGTACGGTGGCGCCAGCAGGTGGTAGCCCAGGTAGTTGTAGAGGGTGACGAACACGCCCATCAGCACGAACGAGGTGGCGAACAGCCACGGCAGGCCTGGGTCGGCGAACAGCAGGCGCCAGCGCGACGGCAACCGGCGCAGGCCGTCACGACGGGGATGGAAGTGGCGCGACGGCGGCAGCTGCAGCCACAACAGCACGGTACTGGCGATGGCGATGATCGAGACCACGCCGATACCCCAGCGCCAGCCCCAGTGGTCGGCGATGATGCCGGCCAGCAGGCGTCCGCTCATGCCACCGATGGCATTGCCGCCGATGTACAGGCCCATCGCCAGGCCCAGCGCGCGGCTGTCCATTTCCTCGACCAGGTAGGTCATCGCCACCGCCGGCACGCCGCTCAGCGCCAGGCCGAGCAGCGTGCGCAATACCAGCAGCGTGGTCCAGTCATCCACCAGCGCCGAGCTCAGCGACAGCATGGCCGAGGCCAGCAACGCGACGATCATCAACGGGCGGCGGCCGACCGCGTCGGACAGCAACCCGGCCAGCAGCATCGCTACGGCCAGGGTACCGGTGGTCAGCGACAACGACATCGCGCTGCCGGCGGCGGACACGCCGAAGTGACGGCTGAACTCAGGCAGCAGCGGCTGCACCGTGTACAGCAGGCCGAAGGTGGAAAAGCCGGCCAGGAACAGCGCCAGCGCGGTGCGACGAAAGGCCGGTGTGCCCTGCTGGATGCGGGTCTCGGCGCTGGGATCGACAGTGGGAGGGCGGCGTTCGACGGCCGCCGCGGTTTCGCCAGTCATGGGATCGATGGGCCGGTGGGGGCGGCCAAGCGTGGGAGGGAACGGGCCTCAGACTAGGCCCGTCTATCCAGTCGATCCATAACCTGATAGGTCATGATTGATATACGAGAAGTATCAATTCAGCTTACAGGCGCTGCCACTCGAAGCCGTCGCCCCGGCGGTAGTACACCGCCACCGCGCGGCCGTAGAGCTTGTCGGCGTCGACGAAGCCGAAGAAGCGGCCATCGAAGCTGTTGCCGCGGTGGTCACCCAGCACCAGCACCTTGCCGGCCGGCACCACCAGGTCGGCGATGTCCGGACCGCCGCCCATGTCCAGATCAAGGCGGGCGCGTCGCTCGCCGAAGGCTTCCACGTCCTGCAGGTCGGCCATCTGCAGCGGCTGCCCGTTGATGCTCAGATGGCCCTCGCGCATCTGCACATGGTCACCGGCCACCGCCGCGACGCGCTTGATCAGGCGGGTGCCGTCGGCCGGTGAGTCGAAGACCGCCACCTCGCCACGCTGCGGGGTGCCGGTCGCCATCAGTTCCGTGTTGGTGAACGGCAGACGCAGACCGTAGGCGCGCATGTCCACCACCACCCGGTCGCCGGGCTGCAGGGTCGGCTGCATCGAACCACTCGGCACCACGTAATGGTTGGCCAGGGTATCGCGGGCGGCGGCGAGCAGGCCGAGCATCACCAGCAGCGGCAATGCCTCCTTCTTCAGCCAGGCCACGGCGCGTTGGGAAAAGGGGGGACGGGCAACAGCATCCATGACAGGCTCCGGTTGGGTGGTGGCTGCATCAGACCACATCCGGGCGCAAGAGGTTCCCGCGCCGCGCTCCTGTAGAGCCGAGCCCATGCTCGGCTTGTTCTTTGTAGCGTCGAGGTTGCCCGACTGGGGCGCAGAGCAGTCGAGCAAGCTCGACTCTACGGAACGGCAGCCGAGCGTAGGCTCGGCTCTACATGAAGGGTTACGCAGGTTTTACGCCCCGGTCCGGCCGCGGGCATCGCACCTTTACGGGCAGCACGCGCATCGTGTGCCCACCGCGCCACACGGCGCATTCCGCAAGGTGTTGTATGACCCTCCTGGTGATCCGCCACGCCTCTTCGTCGGCACCGCGTCCCCAACTGCCGGCACAGCTGGCCGGCCATCGCGTGCTGTGCAGTGATTGCGCCAGCCTGTCCGAGGTACGCCAATGCCTGTGCCAGCCGCAGGCGCGCTCGGCCGACTGGGTACTGCTGGATGTCGGTGCCGCCGACGAGGCGCAATGGCAGGCCGAAGGTGGCGCGCTGCAGGCGGCGCTGGAACGGCTGCCGGCGCAGTACATCGAGTTGCAGGCGCCCAGCGAACCTGGTCTGGATGCACGCCTGCGCCTGCAGCACGGCCCCGCCGCCGTGGTGGTCGACCAGCGCAGCCAGCAGGCCGGTTACCCGTTGTCGCTGGCCATTGTCGGCCGCCGCCTGGCGCAGGAGAGCTGAGTCATGTCGATCTTCATCATCCGCGGCCCGGAAGCGGCCGGCGCCCTGATCCGCACCGCGATGCCGCTGCCGGCACCGGTCCTGAAGTCGCTGGTGCATCGCGCGATCGACGCCGGCACCAGCGTGGCGATCCGCGCCTGCGGTTCGGAACAGGAACTACTCGATGCGCTGCGCGTGGCCGACCACAGCCGTGGCGAGGTGACGCTGCTCGATCCGGGTGCGTGTGCCAACAGTCTGCGCCTGCAGCGGCTGCTGCCCTATCTGCACAACGCGTACGTAGAGGTGCATGACGACGGCGCGGTGGCCGAACCGTGCCTGCCGGCCGGTGTCGGCCAGCGCCTGGGCATTGCTGCTGGGTATGGCGCGCAGAGTTATGTGCTGGCGCTGGATATCGCGCTCGACCACCTGGGCCTGGCCGAGCAGGCCAACCGGGTGCACGTGGGGACGTGATCCGCTTGTGTAGAGCCGAGCCTATGCTCGGCTGCGTCTCCAGAAAAAGCCAGCCGAGCATGGGCTCGGCTCTACACAAAGAAAAACGGCGGGGTTGCCCCCGCCGTTTTCGCTTTCTTATTTCAGCCCGCGGAACTTCAGCAGCGGTTCCACCGACGGGTCCTTGCCGCGGAAATCGCGGTACAGGGTCGACAACTCCACGCTGTTGCCGCGCGAGAGGATCTTGTCGCGGAACTCCTGGCCGTTGGCCGCAGTCAGGCCACCGTGTTCGGTGAACCACTGGTAGGCGTCATGGTCCAGCACTTCGGCCCAGAAGTAGGCGTAGTAACCGGCCGAGTAACCACCACCCCAGATGTGGTCGAAGTAGGTGGTGCGGTAACGCGGCGGCACCTGCGGCAGGTCGACCTTGAACTTCTTCAGCGCGCTGGCTTCAAAGGCACCGACATCCTGCAGCGGCGCATCGGCCTTCTGCGTGTGCCAAGCCAGGTCGAGCAGCGCGGCCGACAGGTATTCGGTGGTCGCATAGCCCTGGTTGAAGCTGCGCGCCTTGAGAATCTTGTCGACCAGTTCCTGCGGCATCGCCTCGCCGGTCTTGTAGTGCTTGGCGTAGTTGGCGAACACCTTCGGGTCCAGCGCCCAGTGCTCGTTGAACTGCGACGGGAACTCGACGAAGTCACGCGAGGTGGCGGTGCCGGCGATCGACGGGTACTTCACGTTCGAGAACATGCCGTGCAGCGCATGGCCGAACTCATGGAACATCGTGGTGACGTCGTCGAAGCTGATCAGCGCCGGCTGGCCGGCAGCTGGCTTGGTGAAGTTGCAGACGTTGTAGACCACCGGCTTGGCACCGGTCAGGCCGTCCTGTTCGACGAACACGTCCATCCAGGCGCCACCGGACTTGCTGTCACGCTTGAAGTAGTCGGTGTAGAACAGCGCCAGCGAGGTGCCGTCCTTGTCGAACACTTCGTACACCTTCATGTCCGGGTTGTAGGTCGGAATGTCGGTGCGCGGCTTGAAGGTGATGCCGTACAGCTGGGTGGCGGCGTAGAAGACGCCGTTCTGCAGCACGTTGTCCAGTTCGAAGTACGGCTTGATCTGCGACTCGTCCAGATCGTACTTGGCCTTGCGCACCTGCTCGGAGTAGAAGTCCCAGTCCGAAGCGGCGACCTGGAATCCGCCCTTCTGCGCGTCGATGACCTTCTGGATCTCACCGGCCTCGGCGCGCGCCTTGGCGGTGGCGGCCGGCACGGTGTCGGTCAGCAGCTTGAGCGCGGCCGCCGGAGTCTTGGCCATCTGGTCGCCCAGCTGGTAGTCGGCGAAGGTGTCAAAGCCGAGCAGCTTGGCCTTCTGCGCACGCAGCTGGGCCAGGCGCTGCACGGTCTGCCGGGTGTCGTTGGCATCACCGCGCTCGGCGCGGGTTTCAGAGGCCTTCAGCACGGCGGCACGCTGGTCGCGATCGCTCAGCGAGCCGAGCACCGGCTGCTGGGTGGTGTTCTGCAGCGGCAGCAGGAATTTGCCATCCAGCTTGCGGTCCTTGGCGGCGGCCGCAGCGTTGTTGATTGCGCCCTCGTCCAGGCCGGCCAGCTTGGCCTTGTCGTCAACGACAACAGCCGCAGCGGCGGTCGCGGCCACCAGGCGGGTGTGGAACTGGGTGGAGAGCGTGGTCTCTTCCACGTTGAGCTTGCGCAGGGTCGCCTTGTCAGCGTCGGACAGCTGCGCACCGGCGCGCACCAGGCCATCGTAATAGTGCTCGACCAGGCGCTTCTGAACCGGGTCCAGCTCCAGCGTGTCACGCTGGTCGTACAGCGACTTCACGCGCGCGAACAGCTTCGGATCGAGGTTGATCTCATCCTGGTGCGCGGCCAGCTTCGGCGCCACTTCTTCCTGGATCTTCTGGCGCGCATCGTTGGTGTCGGCCTGGACCAGGCCGAAGAAGATGCGCGACACGCGGGTCAGGGTCTCGCCGCTGCGCTCCATCGCCACGATGGTGTTGTCGAAGGTGGCCGGCTCGCTGCTGTCGGCGATCTTGCGCACGTCGGCCAGGTGCTGGCGCATGCCTTCTTCGAACGCCGGCAGGTAGTCGCTGTCCTTGATCTTGTCGAACGGCGGGGCCTGGAACGGCAGCGTGCTGGCACTCAGCAGCGGATTGGTGGAGGCTTCGGCCGGCTGCTGGGCCGGGGTCTTCTGGGCATCGGACACGGGGGTGGACTCCTTGCCGGAACAGGCCGCCAGCGCCAGGCTGATGGCGGCGGCCAGGACTACGGTACGCGACATGTAAAAACGCTCCTTGGGCAGACGGTATGGATACCAGCCCTCCACCCTACTCCTGTCGCGCTCGCCCGGCATGTGCCGGACGTGGCGTCTATGCGGCGGCCTGCGGCCGGCTCAGACCGTGCCGCGGGTCTTGCCGATCCAGGGCCGGTAGAACTCGCGGATGGCAGCCATGTCGGCCACATCGTCGCCGCTCGGGGTGAACAACGGACCGATGCCGATGGTCTTTTCCGGATAGTGGAAATACGCAGTCAGGATCGGCACGTCGGCCATCCGGGCGATCTTCAGGAAGCCGGCCTTCCAGTCCTTCACCGCCTTGCGGGTGCCCTCGGGGGTGATGGCGAACCACATCTTCTCGTTGTTGCGCAGCAGGTCCACCGCCTGGCCCACCGTGCCCTGTGGCGAGCTGCGATCGAGCGGAATCACGCCCAGCCGGTGCAGCAACGGGCCCAGCGGCCACCAGAACAGCGACGCCTTGCCCAGCACCTTCACCTTCATGCCGAGCGCGATCTTCGCCGCCATGCCCCACAGCCCGTCCCAGTTGGACGAATGCGGGGCGATGATGAAGACCAGCCTGGGGATGTCAGGCAGGGTGCCGGTCACCTTCCAGCCCCCCATGCGCAGGGTGCAGCGCGCCAGCCAGCGCAGGAAGGCGTTGGGTTTGACCTGCGGCATCTGCGGCGGGACGGCCGGCAGCAACGAAGTCGGGTTGTTCAAGCAATCACTCCCAGTCACGTGATGAGCGCCCGCGCTTGATCTGCGCGCGCCCGCGTTTGGCGTCCAGACGACGCAGTTTCGACCCGAGGGTCGGCTTGGTGGCCTTGCGCGGTTTGGGCACGCTCAGCCCGGCCTGGATGAAGGCCGCCAGCCGCTCGCGCGCATCCTCGCGATTGCGATCCTGGGTGCGGAAACGTTGCGCGTCGATGACCAGCACGCCTTCGCCGGTCATGCGCCGGTCACGCCGCGCCAACAGCCGCGCGCGCAACGGTTCGGGCAACGAGGGCGAGTTGGCCACGTCGAAACGCAGTTCCACCGCAGTGGACACCTTGTTGACGTTCTGGCCGCCGGCGCCACTGGCGCGCACGAACCGCTCGACGATCTCGCCGTCGGGGATTTCAAGCTGCGCGCTGATGGTGACCGGTCCACTGCCCATCCGCGCATTGTAGCGGCAGCCACGTGGTGGAGTGCGCCATCGCGCCCCGTATGCCGCCGATCAGGCGCCGAACACGCCGCCTTCGCCTGGGCTGCAGGTATGCTGGCGGTCCCATGTACCGCAGGAAGCCCGCATGACCCGCTTCGCACCCGCCCTGCCGTTCCTGCTGCGCCGCGCCGCCCTGCTGCTGGCACTGGCCACGGCCAGCGTCCCGGCACTGGCCGCCCCGCCGACCGACGGCGACATCAACCGCCTGCTGTCGGCCTCGCGCGCGCAGAGCATGATCGACACCATGGTGCCGCAGATCGAAGCCATGCAGCAGCAGCAGTTCCAGCAGGTGGCCGCGCAGCGCCAGCTCACCGCCCAGCAGCAGGAACAGCTGAAGCGGATCCAGGCGCGGACCAGCCAGACCCTGCGCCAGGCCATGTCGTGGCAGCAGCTGCGGCCGATGTACGTGGACCTGTACAAGAAGACGTTCAGCAAGGAAGACGTGCTGGCGATGGCCGAGTTCTACGAGAGCGCGGCAGGCCAGAGCCTGCTGGACAAGACCCCGGCACTACCGTCAAACTGCGTCCACCTGCCAGCCGAACAGGTCCAGTGCCTTCTGGAACTGGCGGTCCAGCGGCGCACTGACATCCACGTTGCCGCCCTCCGGATGCGGAAAACGCAGGCGCTCGGCGTGCAGCAGCATGCGGTGCACGCCCTGCATGCGGAAGACGCGGTTGTGGCGCCCATCGCCGTGGCTGGTATCGCCGATCATGTGATGCGAGAGGTGCTTGAGGTGACGGCGGATCTGCCGGAAGCGCCCGGTCTGCGGCTGGCAGCGCAGCAGCGCGTAGCGCGAGCTGCTGAATTCGCCCACCGGCACCGACAGCTCGCCAGTGGCCAGGCGCTGGAAATCGGTGATCGCCGGCTTCTTCACCGGCTTGCCCGGCCCGCCATCCAGATCATGGTCCACCCGCCAGGACAGCTCGGCAGGCCAGCCTCGGCAGACCGTCAGGTAGTCCTTGGCCACTTCGCCCCCCATCAGTGCCTTGCCCAGCGAACTGGCGGTTTCGCGGTCGAAGGCCAGCAGCAGGCAGCCGCTGGTGGCCCGGTCCAGGCGGTGCACGAGGAAGATCGGCCGCCCCAGCTGCTCACGCAGGCGGTCGGCCAGGAAATCATCTTCGCCACGGGCCAGCTTGCTGTCGTGGACCATCAGCCCGGCAGGCTTGTTGACCACGGCCAGGCGCTCATCCAGGTGCAGCAGCTGCAGGGGCGCGGTTTCAGTCTCGACCGCGGCGAGGGTGTCAGGTTCGGTACTCACCGCGGGATTATCGTGGCTGGGCACTGAATGGGGTAGAGCCGGCCGCTGGCCGGCTGCCTCCGGGCAGTTGGATTGCGGCGGCTGCCGGCCAGCAGCCGGCACTACCGGATCACGCGCGGGCAGCGTGGCAATCAGGCGTTGCGCACGGCCAGCAGTTCGCCGTTGCCCACCGGCACCACGCTGGTGCTGAAGTCCGGATCGGCATCCAGCAGCAGGCACAAGGGTTCCATCTCTTCCGCGTGCGACGTGGCGTTGTCCACCACCAGCAGGCCCCCTGGCCGCAGCACGCGGCGCACCTGCGGCCACCAGCCGGCGTACTGCCCGCGGTCCGAATCGAGGAACAGCAGGTCGATGCAGCCTTCGCCGGCCTCTGCCAACCACTGCCCGGCATCGCCATGCACCAGCGTGATGTGCGCGGCCAAGCCGCTGCGCGCGAACGTGGATCGCGCCATCGCCACCTTGTCCTCGGCGACTTCCAGCGTGGTCACGTGGCCGTCGATGGCGGCGGCGGCTTCGGCCAGCCACAGCGTGGAGTAGCCATTGGAGGTGCCGATTTCCAGTACACGGCGTGCGGTGCCGAAACGCACCAGCACCGACAGGAATTCACCGGTATCCGGCGTGATGTTGAGCATGCGCCGAGCGCGCTCGGTTTCATGCGCGTCGTTTTCAGCACCGAAGTGCATCAGTTCGTTCTTCAGCGTCTGCAGCACCGGGTCTATCTCCACCACGCGCGCGCCAGCGCCAGCGCGCCGACGGCACCGGACACCCAGCTCCACATCGGCAGGTCGCCCCAGTACCAGCCCGGCGGCTGCAGCACGTACATCAGCGCGGCGATGGCCAGCAGGCCGACGCCGGTGATCGCGCCGACCGCGCGCTTCTGCAGGCGCTGCACGCTGGCATCCAGCGCAACCAGATCGCGCGAGCGCATCGCCAGCTCGTGGCGCCCCTCCACCTGCTGGGTCAGCCAGGCGTGTACGAGGCGCGGCATGTCCGGTGCGTGGGTCATGATTTCCGGCAACCGCTTGCCGATCTCGCGCACGACCCGGCGTGGGCTGTAGCGCTCGCGCAGGATCTTCGCCAGCACCGGCTTGGCCACCGCCCAGATATCGATCTGCGGATCCAGCTGGCGGCCGACACCTTCGATGTTCAGCAGGGTCTTCTGCAGCAGGATCAGCTGCGGCTGCAGGGTCAGCTGGTAGCGCTGCGCCACGCGGAACAGCTTCATCAGCACTTCGGCCAGCGAGATCTGCGACAGCGGACGGGTGAAGTACGGCTCGCACACCGAACGCACGGCCGCTTCCAGATCATCGATGCGCACGTTGTCCGGCATCCAGCGCGCCTGCACATGCAGTTCGGCGATGCGGCGGTAGTCGCGGTTGAAGATGGCCATGAAGTTCTCGGCCAGGTAGTACTGATCCTCCTGCGACAGCTGGCCCATGATGCCGAAGTCCAGCGCGATGAATCGCGGGTTGGCGCGGCGGGCCGGATCGGTGTCGACCCAGATGTTGCCGGCGTGCGCATCGGCATGGAAGAAGTTGTCGCGGAACACCTGGGTGTAGAAGACCCGCACGCCCTTGGCGGCCAGTGCCTTGCGGTCGATGCCCGCCTTGTCGAGCGCAGCGATGTCGTCGGACGGGATGCCCCACACGCGCTCCAGGGTCAGCGCGCGCTCGGCGGTATGGCTCCAGATCACTTCCGGCACGTACAGGTCGTCGCTGTTCTCCCAGAAGCGGCGCAGCACGCTGGCATTGGCGCCTTCGCGCTGCAGGTCCAGCTCGGCGGCCAGGGTGTTCTCGACTTCGGCCACCACTTCGCGCGGTCGGATCTTGTCGGCACGCGGATGGGTACGCTCGACCAGCGCGGCCAGCGAGTTGAGCAGGGCGATGTCGGCATCGATCTGCTTCTCGATGCCCGGGCGCAGCACCTTGACCACCACCTGGCGGCCATCGGCCAGCGTGGCCGCATGCACCTGCGCGATCGAAGCCGAGGCCAGTGGTTCGGTATCGAAGCTGGCGAACGCCTCGCTGACCGGCAAGCCAAGCGCTTCCTCGACAATGCGACGCGCGGTGTCACCGTCGAACGGCTTGACCCGGTCCTGCAGCAGGGTCAGTTCGTTGGCCACGTCCGGCGGCACCAGGTCGCGGCGGGTGGACAGGATCTGGCCGAACTTGACGAAGATCGGGCCGAGGTCCTGCAGCGCCAGGCGCAGGCGCGCACCGCGCGACTGTGCGGCGATGTCGGCCGAGGCACGCGGCACGAACGGCTTGGCCAGGCGCAGCCAACGCTCGGCCGGCGTGCCCTGCAGCAGGTCGTCAAGGCGGTAACGCAGGATCACCCGGCCGATGCGGCTCGCCCGCAGCACGGCCTTCATGCGGCACCCCGCAGGCGCTGCACCCGCGCGCCAAGACGCTCGACGTCATCGCGCAGCACGTCCACATCATCGTGGAAGGCATCCAGTTCGGCGCGCGGCACCACGTCGCGCGATTCCTCGGTGATGAATTCGGCGGCGCTGTGGGCCAGGTCGATCGCGCCCTGGCGCGCGTGCTGCAGGGCGCTGCGCAGGGTGTTGGCGACCTGCACGCCCAGTACCTCGCCAAACACGCTGACGAACGGCTGCTGCCAGTCCGGGTCGAAGCCCTTGGCCAGCTGCTGCAGGCGCCGCGCCAGTTCGGCGTCACCGGCCACGCGTACACGGCCCTTGTTGTTGGACTCGCCGCGCCGTGCGTTGGCCAGCAGCGGCAGCTGCGCCAGCACGCCGGCCAGGCTGCTGCGCACGGCCAGGTCGGCTTCCTGCGCATCCACCGGGCCGACCCGCAGCTGGTCGCCGTCGACGCTGATGCGCATCGCCAGCGACGGCGCTTCCAGGGTCAGGTCGATGTGCCGGCCATCGAGGCTGGCCAGGGCATGGCGGGTATCCGGATCCAGCGCCAGCGCGCGGTTCAGGGCGATCTGCAGGGCGCGGCCAGCGACCGGCTTGAGGGACTTGAGCAGGGAAAGAGCCATGGGCGCATTCTACCTGCGTGGGTGGGGGGCTTGGGCCGGGCTGCCGCCCGGCACCCGCAGATGCAACAGCCAGGGCAACATCAAAAGCTGGCTATCCGTGGGATGGCGGGGTGGGGGGGGGGGGGGGGGGGGGGGGGGGGGGGGGGGCGGGCCGCCGGGGGGGGGCCGGCGCGGGGGGGGCCCCCCCCCCCCCCGCCCCCCCCCCCCCCGCCCCGCTTGGTGGGCTTGGTGGGGCTGGGGGTTGTGTGTTGGTTTGTTGGTGTGGGGGATTTTTTTAAACCGAATATAAAAAACAAATATTAATTGTATATAGTTTAATAAT
>NZ_JBAWUK010000035.1:11450-55990 GCF_037079935.1 Stenotrophomonas maltophilia group sp. Smal12
CAATAACAAAACCCCGCAGCTAAAAAAACAGCGGCGGGAGGGGGGCGGGGGGGGGGGGGGGCGGGGGGGGGGCGCGCACCAACCACCCCGCCAGCCCCCCGGGCCCCCCCCCCCCCCGCCCCCCCCCCCCCCCCCCCCCCCCCCCACCCCGCCTTCGACAGCTTGCTGCGATCTGTCGGGACGGCGTTCTGTGTTGCTGTTGGTGGGTGTCGACCTTGGTCGACACGGCAGATCCACGCCATGCGTGGATGGATATCCGGTTCATCTGTGCCTCACGCGGAGGGCTGATGAAGGTTCATGCTATGAGGCCACGCAACGCACAGGACATCGCATTCCCCATGGCACGGACCCGGGTCGGCATCATCTTCGGGGGCAAGTCTTCCGAGCACGAAGTTTCACTGCAGTCGGCGAAGAACATCCTCGATGCGCTCGATCGCGAGCGCTTCGAGCCGGTGCTGGTCGGCATCGACAAGCAGGGGCAGTGGCACCTGAGCCAGCCGGAGACGTTCCTGATCAATGCCGAAGATCCCTCGCGCATCGCGCTGCATCGCTCCGGCACGTCGCTGGTGGTGCGCCCGGGCGCCGAGCAGGGGCAGCTGCAGCCGTGCGATGCGGCCTACGCGCTCGGCCAGGTCGATGTGGTGCTGCCGATCGTGCACGGGCCGCTGGGCGAGGACGGCGCGCTGCAGGGCCTGCTGCGCATGGCCAACCTGCCCTTCGTCGGTTCGCCGGTACTGGGCTCGGCAGCGGCGATGGACAAGGACGTGACCAAGCGCCTGCTGCGCGACGCCGGGCTGCAGGTGGCGCCGTGGCTGTGCATCCGCCGCCACCAGGTGGCGGAAGTGGATGTCGATGCGGTGATCGCCCGGCTTGGCCTGCCGCTGTTCGTGAAGCCGGCCAACCAAGGCTCATCGGTAGGCGTGAGCAAGGTCAAGGATGCGGCGGGCTTTGCCGGAGCGCTGGCATTGGCGCTGCGCTACGACCACAAAGTGCTGGTGGAATCGGCGGTGATCGGCCGCGAGATCGAGTGCGCGGTGCTGGGCAACGAACATCCGCAGGCCAGCCTGTGCGGTGAAGTGGTGGTGCACGACGAGTTCTACGCCTACGACACCAAGTACATCAACGCCGATGGTGCCGAAGTGGTGGTACCCGCGGATATCGATGCTGCAACCCAGGCGCGGATCCAGCAGATCGCGCTGCGGGCCTACCAGGCGCTGGAGTGTGCCGGCATGGCGCGCGTGGATGTGTTCCTCACCGCGGGCGGCGACATCACCATCAACGAGGTCAACACGCTGCCGGGCTTCACCCGCATCAGCATGTACCCGAAGCTGTGGGGTGCCAGCGGCGTGGACTACACCACGCTGATCACCCGCCTGATCGAGCTGGCGCTGGAGCGCCATGAAGCCGATCGCGAACTGCAGAGCGCTGTATAGCGTTGTTATCGCCCGCAGAGTCGAGCATGGCTCGACTCTGCGGAAAGCGATACCTGCCAGCGGCCGGCACTACCAGCTAGCCTCGCTTGCGGAACATCGAGATCACCGCAAGGATCAGGAACACCACGAACAGGATCCAGGCGATGTTCGTTGCGGCGCCGGCAATTCCGGAGAAACCCAGAACGGCGGCGATGATGGCGATGACAAAGAAGATGATGGCATAGTGCAGCATGGCGCTCCTCGCGGGTGGTCGAGCCTTGGATGGCGTGGGTCCATCCTCCCGATCCTGCGGTGTGCAACCAGTGATGGCGATCTATGCAGCAGATGAAGCCTTCAGCCTGCGCAGCCCTTCTTCGATGCTGACCTGCGGCACGTAGCCGAAGTCACGGCGCGCCGGTTCCATGCTGTACCAGTGCGGCGTGCACAGCTGCTCGGCCAGGAAGCGGGTCAGCGGCGGCTCGCCGCGCAGGCGCAGCAGCGGCCACAGCCGCTCGCAGACGGCGCCGATGCGGTAGGCGGTCTTGAAGCTGATCGCCTTGTCCACGGATGGCGCACCCACCGCAGCCAACAGCTTGTTCACCAGCTCGCGCATCGGCAACGGCTCGCCGTTGGAGATGAAGTAGGCCTTGCCCGCACACGCAGCGCCCGGTGCCAGGGCGTCAAAGGCGAGGAAGTGCGCCAGCGCGGCGTTGTCGATGTAGGTGGTATCGACCTTGTTGTTGCCATCGCCGACCAGGCGCAGGCGTCCCTGCCGCGCACGCTCGGCGAGCCTGGGCACCAGCTGCTGGTCACCGGGGCCCCAGATCAGCCGCGGGCGCAGTGCCACCGTCGCCAGCGACGCATCGTTGGCGGCCAGCACGCGCTGTTCGGCGATTGCCTTGGTGGCCGCATACGGCGCCTGGAAATCTTCGCCGTACGGCACCTCGTCAGCCCCGAGGCCTTCCACCGGGTGCGTGGCACGATGGGTCACGCTGGGCGTGGAGGTGTAGACCAGCCGGTTGATGCCATGCACGCGGCAGGCCGCGAGGACGTTGTCGGTGCCGACCACGTTGGCCTGGTGGTAGCTGTCATAGCTGCCCCATGCGCCGGCCTTGGCGCCGTTGTGGAACACCGCATCGACGCCGGCCACCGCATGCAGCACCGCCTGCGCATCGGCCAGATCACCGCGGATCTGGCCCACGCCCATCGCCTGCAGTTCCGAGTAATGACTGCGGTTGAACGCCAGCACCTGGTGGCCACGCTCGACCAGCCCGCGGCACAGCGCCCGCCCAAGGAAACCACCGCCACCGGTGACCAGGATCTTCATGCGCGCTTCTCCAGTTCGGCGCTGGCCCAGACGGCGAGCTTTTCGCGGCCGATCTTGGCGTTGTGACGGATATCGACGGGGAACGCCGGATGCACCAGGAAGTGCTGCAGGCCGGCCTCTGGCAGGCGGGCGGCCGCGTGCGCACGCAGCGCTTCCTGCAGCGCCGGGCTGTCGGACCGGCCGCGCTGCAGTTCCACGCACAGCACCGGCACCTGCGCGCCGGCGGCGCCGACGCCGACCAGTGCCGTGCGCGCCACGCCGGCCACGGTGTTGAACACCGGCTCGACCTGCTCGGTGTACAGCGGCCCGCGCGCGGTTTCCACGCGCTGGGTCTTGCGCCCGCAGAACCACAGGCGGCCCTGCACATCGAAATAACCGACGTCGCCCATGCGATGCACCACGCGGGTGCTGCCATCGACCAGCGTCTCGCGGATCTTCGCCGCCGCGGTGGCCTGCGGGCGGTTGAAGTAGCTGTCGGTGGCGGTCGGCCCGGCCACGGTGATTTCCCCCACTTCCCCCACCGCCAGCACGCGCGCCTGCGACCAGTCCGGCAGCGGTGCGTCGTCGATGGCGATGATGCGCACCTCGTTGGGGGCCACCACGTTGCCCACGCAGGTGCCGGCACCGGCCTCGGTCGCCGCGCGGGTGCGCTCCAGTTCGCGGCCTTCGACCACCGCCACCGGCAGGCACTCGGTGGCGCCATAGGGAGTCCAGAACTGCGCATCGGCCGGCAGCAGGCTGCGGATGGTGGCGACCACGTCCGGCGGCACCGGTGCCCCGGCCGAGGTCACCCGGGTCACCGTCGGCAGTGGCCGCCCGTGCCGGGCCAGCACCCGCATCAGCGCTGGCGAGCCGAACAGCTGGGTCACGCCGAAGCGCTGGATGGCATCGTGCAGGCGTCCCGGGTCGGCCTGCGCCGGCCGCGTCGGGTCCATGTCCGGGATCACCGAGGTCAGCCCCAGCGCCGGGTCGAACAGCGCGAACGGTGGGAAGGTCGGCAGGTCCACCCCACCCGCTTCCATGCCGAAGGCACTGCCCAGCAACTGGATCTGGCCGACGAAGTGGCGGTGGCGGTAGACGACGCCCTTGGGCACGCCGGTGGAGCCGCTGGTGAACAGGATCGCCGCCATGTCCTCGCCATCGGTGTCGGCCAGCATCGGCCCAGCGCTGGCGCCAGCGCGCTCCAGCGCGGCCAGCGTGGTGCCGCCCCAGCCGAGGCGGCGGCCGACCGTCACCAGCCGGGTGGCCGACGGCGCCCAGCGCAGCACCAGCCGCGCCACATGCGCCAGCGGAATGCCGATGAAGGCCTGCGGCTGCGCCTCGTCCAGGCACTGCTTCAGCGCGCGCCGGTCGATGCCCGGATCGACCAGCACCGGCACTGCGCCCAGCTTGAACAGCGCGAACATCAGCAGGAAGAACTCCGGAGAAGGCCGCACCATCACCACCGTGCGCACGCCACGGCCGATCCCGTAGCCGGCCAGGCCGGCGGCCATGGCATCACTGCGGGCGTCCAGCTGACGGTAATCGAGGGTGACATCGTAGGCGGCCATGCCGTTGCCGGCGCCGCGGCGGCCGGGGCAGCGGATGGCGATCTGGTCGGGGCGTTCACGCGCCAGTTCAGGCAGCCGTGCGGCGATATTGCAGGGTCGGTTCATCCGTTCATTGTCGCCGCTTACGGAATTTCTTGCGCGGCGGCCCACTTCGTGGAAAATCCGCACCCTCGTTCCTGATTCCGACTGCCGCCCGAGGCGGCTTGCCCATGCAACATCCCTGCATGACCTGCGGCGCCTGCTGCACCCAGTACCGCGTGGCCTTCCACTGGATGGAATCGGACGAGGTCACCCCCGGCGGCGTGCCGCATCAGCTCACCGAGGTGCTGGATCCGCACCGCCTGTGCATGCGCGGCACCCATTCCAAGCCGGTGCGCTGCGTCGCGCTGGATGCGCAGATCGGCGTGTATTCACGCTGCACCATCCACCCCAACCGGCCCAGCGTGTGCCGTGAGGTGGATGCATCGTGGGAATACGGCAAGGCCAGCCCGCAGTGCGACAAGGCGCGCATTGCCTATGGCCTGGATCCGCTGACGCCGGCCGACTGGCGCTGGCGCGATGACGCCGACAATGACGACGATCACCCGGACGACAACGGCAACAGCCCGTCCTCGCCGCCGCAGGCACCGGTCGCCGCGTAATCCGGTGTGCCGACCAACGGTCGGCACCCACCCATACCTTCCACTTGTGGGTGCCGACCGTTGGTCGGCACACCGATCAGATCGGGTTGGCGTCCAGGAACGCGCGGATCTCCGGTACCAGCACTTCGTGCTTGTCTTCCAGCACATAGTGGCCGGCGTCCTCGAAGGCATGCACCTGGGCCTGCGGCAGTGCGGCCTGGAAACCCTTCAGGAAATGATGGTCGAACACGAAGTCACGCAGGCCCCAGCCGAGGAAGGCCGGGCGGTCGGCGAACGAGGGCAGTGCCTTGCCGGCACGCTCCAGCAGCGACCAGGCCTTGTCGGCCGGCGACAGCGGGATGTCCTGCATGAAGCGGATGGTGCTGATGCGGTTGGCCCAGCTGTTATACGGCGACACGTAGGCGCGGCGCACATCGGCCGGCATCTTCCGCTCCACGCCCAGCCACGAGGCACCGGACGAGAACGCGTTGAAGCTGCGGATGATCCACTCGCCGATCTTCCAGTGGCGGCCCAGCGCGATCTGCCACGGCATCTTCTTCGCCGCCGGCATCGGGAAGGCAGCGGTGTTGAGCACGACCAGGCGCTTCACCTGGTCGTGGTGCGACAGCGCCCAGCCGAACCCGATCATGCCGCCCCAGTCGTGCACGGCCAGGGTCACCGGGCCGGTGATGCCCAGGTGCTTCAGCAGCGCATCAAGATCGTCCACGCGCGACTGCAGCGTGTACTCATAGCGGCTGTCGTCCGGCTTGTCCGACAGGCCCATGCCGATGTGGTCCGGCACGATGCAGCGGTAGGTGTCCGACAGGCCGGCCACCAGCGTGCGCCAGTAATAGCTCCACGACGGGTTGCCGTGCACCATCACCACCACCTCGCCATCGCGCGGGCCCTCGTCGAGATAGTTCATCGACAGGCCGGGGCGGACCTCGAAGCGCTGCGGGTGGGCGGGGTAACCGGGAAGATCGCGCATGCGGAGCACCTAAGGAGAGTCGCGGCGCAATGTAGAGCCGAGCCGTTGCTCGGCTGCTCTCCGGTCCGCTGCGGAAGAGCCGCGCTGCGCGCGTGAGCCGAGCATGGCTCGGCTCTACAGGAGGTCGGGCAACGGGCTGCTTACCAGACCACTTCAGCCATCGAGCAGTTCAGGCCCGAGCCAATACCCAGAAGCGCGATGCGATCGCCCTTCTTCAGCTTGCCCAGCTGCTTGAGCTTGCTCAGCACGATCGGCACCGAGGCCGGGCCGATGTTGCCGTGCTCGCCGAAGATGGTCATGACCTTCTTCGGGTCGATGCCGAAGTTCTTGATGAACGCGGCGGTGTGCGGCTGGCTGACCTGGTGGATCACGAACTGGTCCAGCTCCTCCACGGCCCAGCCGAGTGCGATCTTGGCGGCGCTGAAGGTCTTCTGCGCCAGCTTGATGCCTTCGATCAGCAACAGGCGGGTGTCGGTGACCATGCGGTCCAGGTTGCCCAGGCACAGCTGGTTCCACTCGGTGGCCGAGCGGGTCACGCCGCCCTTGTAGCGCGGCGCGTCCGGCACCAGCTCCGCGCGCGCCATCACCATCGCGGCGGCGCCCGACCCGGTGGTCAGCGCGGCCAGCTCGTTGCGGAAGTCGTCGGCGGTGACGTCCGGGGCGGTCATGCGCTCCAGGGTCTTCTCGTACACCAGGTTGGCGGTCTCGCCGTCCACCACCAGCGCGTAGTCGATATCACCGCGCTCGATCATGCGCGCCGCGATGTCCATGCCGTTGATGAAGGCCAGGCAGGCATTGGCGACGTCGAAGGTCATGCATTCGTCGCTGACACCGAGGTTGCCCGACACGATCGAGGCCGTGGACGGCTCCAGGTAGTCGCGGCTGACCGAGGTGTTGACCAGCAGGCCGACCTGGGTCGCGGTGATGCCCGCGTCTTCCAGTGCCTTGCGGCCGGCCATGGTGGCGGCGTCCGACGCCAGCACGCCGTTGTCCCACAGGCGGCGGGCGTGGATGCCGGCGATGTCGCCGAGCACATCGGTGCGGATACCCAGGCGATCCAACGTCGGCTGCAGGCGTTCGTTGATTTCCTTGGTCGTCAGCGTATGCGGTGCGTCGACGTGTGCCAGGCCGGCGATCGAGACATTCTTGAAGAGCATCGAGGTTAGCGCCAAGGCTCAGGCAAAAGGGGGCGCTATTCTATAACCCCCGGGCTTTCACCGCATCTTTACGAATTCAGCCTCGGCCGTATGGTGAAGCGTTCAGCGCGGCGGGCACTGGAACGCGGCGAAGCGCTGGCTGCCATCGGCGGGGGCCGCAGCGGCCTGGACGGCATTGGCACCGGCGCTCGGGGCCTCGTTGCGGGCCAGGGTTTCCAGCTCTTCCTGCACCCGCAGCGGGTTGCGGTTGTAGAAGCCGACCTTGCTCTTCACGGTGACCACCACCTCGCCCTTGGCGATGCAGCCGGCCGGAACCGGCCCTGCCGGCAGCACGCGGGTTGCCTTGCCGGCCGGTTCGATCGGCACCCAGGTACAGGCGGTGACGGTGAGCAGCAGGGAGGAAAGCAGCAGAACGCGCATGGGCAGATCCTGGAAGGGTATGGGGGGATTCTGCCTGAACAGCCTGAATCGGGGGTAGCCGGGGCTCTGACCCCGGATGCATGACGGGGTTGCCGGCCAGCGGCCGGCACTACCTGGGGAGGCCTGCCCGCCAGGGCGGGCAGGCACATCCCTTATTTCTTGACCGGGTTGCCTTCGGCGTCGATCACCGTCACCTCGCCCAGGTTCAGCGCGCGCACGGCCGCTTCGGTCTGCTTGAGGTCACCCACCACCACCCAGGTCAGGGCCTGCGGCTTGATCTCGGCGGCGGCCTGCTGCACCTGCGCCGGGGTCATCGCCTCGATCTCGGCCTTGCGCCGCAGCACATAGTCGTCCGGGCGCTTGAACTGCACGATCGAACCGATGGTCGACGCCACCGCACTGGCGGTCTCGTAGGCACCGGGCAGGCTCAGGGTCTGGATGTTGCGGATGCGGTTGACCTCGGCAGCGGTGGCCGGCTTGCTGCCATCGGCGAACGCGGCGATTTCCTTGCGCATTTCCGCCAGTGCCGGGCCGGTCTTGTCGATCTGCACCGGCGCGCTGGCCATCCACGGGCGCTGGCCCACCGAATTGACCGCGCTGCTGCGCGCACCGTACGACCAGTGCTTGTCCTCGCGCAGGTTCATGTTCAGGCGCGAGGTGAAGTCGCCGCCGATCACGCCGTTGGCGATGTCGAAGCGGGTCGAGCTGGTGGCGCTGGAAGGTGCCACCACCTGGCCGGCAAACAGGTTGGCCTGTACCGCGCCCGGCTGGTCGATCAGGAACACGCGCGGGCCCTTCGGCAGCGCAACGTCGGTGGCCGCCTTCACCTGCGGGGCCTCGCCACTGGCCTTCCAGTCGCCCAGCTGCTTGTCCAGCAGCGGCACGATCTCGGCCAGGGTGGTGTCGCCGACCACGATCAGGGTGCCGTTCTGCGGGCGCAGCCAGTCGTGGTGGAAGTCGACCAGGTCCTCGCGGGTCAGGCCGTTGATCGCCGCCTCGTCACCGCTACCGGTGAACGGAATGGCATACGGGTGGCCCTTGCCGTACAGCAGCGGGGGCAGCACGCGCATCGCCACCGCACCCGGGTTGACCTTCTCCTGCTGGATGCCCGCGATCCAGCTCGCCTTGACCCGGTCGATCTCGCCCTGCTCGAAGCGCGGCTCGCGCAGCAGGTCGCGGTACAGCGCCAGCGACGGCACCAGGTTTTCCTTCAGCGCCGACAGGTCCACGCTCATCGAGTCCAGGCCGGCCGAGGCATCCAGGCTGGCGCCCAGCGCATCCGCGGCGTCGGCGAAGGCCAGCGAGCCCAGCTTGCCGGCGCCTTCGGTCATCAGGCTCATGGTGAAGTTGGCGGTGCCCGGCTTGCGGCCCTGGTCGGCACTGAAGCCGCCCGGGAACTGGTAGCTGAACTGCACCACCGGAATCTCGTGGCGCTCGGCCAGGATCACCTGGGTACCGTTCTTCAGCGTCGCGCGCTGCAGCGCCGGGAACTTCAGCTGCGGGAACTCGCGGGTCTGCGGCACGCCGGCCTTGCGGTCGACCTGCTCGGGCAGGGTGCTGTACTTCGGGTCCACCGCCGGCACGGTGAACGGCTTCGGCGCCTGGCTCGGGTCTTCCTTCAGCGCCACGCGCTCACCCGGCGCGATCACCAGGGTGTGGCTGCCCTTGTCCAGCCACTGCGCGCCCAGCCGGCTCAGATCAGCAGCACTGGCCTTCTCGATGTTGGCCAGCGAGGTGCGGAAGCAGCCCGGGTCGCCTGTGAACACCGCACATTCTGCAAGGGCGTCGGCCTTGCCGCCGAAGCCACCGATGCGCTCGATGCCGCGGATGAAGCCGGCGCGGGCACCGGTCTTGGCACGCTCCAGTTCGGCCGCGGTCGGGCCCTGCTTGATCAGCCGGTCCAGTTCCTCGTCGATGATCTTCTCGACCTTGGCCGGGTCCTGGCCCTGCTTGACCGTCGCCATGATCACGAAGTTCGAGCCCAACTGCGAGGTCGACAGGCCCGACGCGATGCTGTCCACCAGCTTGTCCTGGTGCTGCAGGCGCTGGCTCAGGCGCGAAGACTTCGCACCGCCCAGCACCTGCGCGAACAACTGCAGCTGATCGACCTCGATGGTGCCGACCTGCGGCACGTTCCAGGCGCGGTAGATGCGCGCCTGCGGCACCTTGTCGGTCATCGTCTCGCGCGTGTCGGCACTACGCTTGGCCACGTTCACCGCCGGCTGCGCCATGGTCGGGCCGGCCGGGATGCTGCCGAAGTACCTGGCGACCTTTTCCTTGGCGGTGGCCAGGTCGATGTCGCCGGCCAGCACCAGCACCGCGTTGTTCGGGCCGTACCAGGTACGGAACCAGGTCTTCACGTCATCCAGCGACGCCGCGTTCAGATCGTTCATCGATCCGATCACGCCGTGGTGGTACGGGTGGCCCACCGGGTACAGCGCCTTGTTGAGCTGGTCCCAGGCCTGGCCGTAGGGCTGGTTCTCGCCCTGGCGCTTCTCGTTCTGCACCACGCCACGCTGCTCGTCCAGCGCGGCCTGGTCGATCGCACCGACCAGATGGCCCATGCGGTCCGATTCCATCCACAGCGCCATGTCCAGCGCGGTGGTCGGCACGTTTTCGAAATAGTTGGTGCGATCGGTGTTGGTGGTGCCGTTCTGGTTGGTGGCACCCACCTGCTTGAACGGTTCGAAGAATTCGCCGTCGTGGTTTTCGCTGCCCTGGAACATCAGGTGTTCGAACAGGTGCGCGAAGCCGGTACGGCCAGCCGGCTCGTCCTTGCTGCCCACGTGGTACCAGACGTTGACCGCAACGATCGGCGCCTTGCGATCGGTATGCACGATCACGCGCAGGCCGTTGGGCAGGGTGAACTGCTCGTACGGGATATCGACCTTGGCCGGTGCGGCCGGCTTGGCCGCCAGCGCATGGGAAGGCACAAGCGTGCCCAGGGCGGTGCTGAGGGCGACGGCCAGCAGTGCAGCGCGCGGGCGAAGGGCGAGAGACATATCCGGATCCTTGGTCACATAGGTGAACCCCGATCCTAGCCTGCGCGCGCGGCGGCCGGAATCGGTCGCCAGTCACTGGGGGTGTTTGCCCAGATGGCCATCCTGCCCGACGCCCACGGGCGCTCTTGAAACGTCACAGACGCCGGCTGGAGGCGTCCGGACAGTGTCCGCGGCTTATCGAATGGACAGGTGTCCGCCCACCGGACACTTTCGGGACCACATAAAAGCCTTGCAAATCAACAACTAAAAGTTGGCACGCGGATTGCTTGGTACTTCCTGCGCCAGGAAGGGCTTCAGACAAAAGCTGACTGAAGACTGAACAGATGCAGGAAATAGCAAATTTCTCTTGCATGCCCAGAATTGGTGTACTACCTTACTACCACACCACTGCTCACCAACACTAAACAGGCCCCGTCATGAACGCCAAGACCATTGCCATCGCCATCGCCCTGATCGCCGGCACCGCGGTTGTTTCGTCGGTGCAGGCCTCCGAATCCATCAAGACCCTGTCCACCGTGCAGGTTCGCCCGGCCGCCGACCAGCTGGCCCAGCAGGCCTGGGAACAGGCCAGCGGCATCCCGACCCTGGCCACCGTGGAAGTGCGCCCGAGCGCCGACCAGCTGGCCGAGCGCAACGGCTACGTCGCCGCCCCGGTCGCCGCCGCGATGCCGATCACCACGCTGGCCTCGGTGGAAGTGCGCCCGAGCCTGGAACAGCGCGTCGCCCTGGCCGCCGAACTGGAAGCCCAGCGCTACGCCGCGACCCTGGCTGCCGCCGCCACCAACGTCGCCAACTCGGTCATCGTCAACCTGCCGGCCCTGCAGGTGCGTCCGAGCGCCGCCGACCTGCAGGCCCTGGCCACCGAAACCGCCCAGGTCCTGCTGCGCCCGTAACCGGTGCCGCCCTGCCCCGCGCAGGGCGTGCGCCGTAAAGGCGGCGGTCGTCGCAGGTACACTGCGCCGATGAATGCCGCGCCCCAGTTCCACGTGATCCTGTTCCAACCGGAAATCCCGCCCAACACGGGCAATGTGATCCGGCTCTGTGCCAACACCGGCGCGCAGCTGCACCTGGTCGAGCCGCTTGGCTTCGCACTGGAAGACAAGCAGCTCAAGCGCGCCGGGCTGGACTACCACGAGTACTCGCGCCTGCAGGTGCACCCCGACCTGGACACCGCGCTGGCGCGGATCGCACCGAATCGGTTGTTCGCACTCAGTACCCGCGCCAGCGTGCGCTACGACAGCGTGGCCTTTGAAGAGGGCGATGCGTTTCTGTTCGGCCCGGAAAGCCGTGGCCTGCCGCAGGACGTGCTCGATGCACTGCCGGATGGCCGCCGCCTGCGCCTGCCGATGCGGCCGGACAACCGCAGCCTCAATCTTTCCAACACCGTTGCGGTGGTGATGTACGAGGCGTGGCGGCAGCATGGGTTTGCCGGCGGCGCGTAGCTCACGTGTGTCACTTTCTTTGCTCGCGCAAAGAAAGTAACCAAAGAAACGCGCCGCCATCGGCGAGCCGGTGCTGCGCACCGGTAACCTGCGCTCCTCGGCCCGCCGGGGGACGGCGCGGAACTCGCTGCGCTCAGACACCCGCGCCTTTTCGCCCCCGCCGGACCTGCGGTGCTCGGCTCGCTTCAAGGCGGACCCAACAGCCGCGCGGTACAGGCTGTCCTTGAACCCTCGCGGCAGTTCCGTCCGGTGCGCGGTTCGGTACATCGATCGCCCGCCTGCGGATACGCTGCTGGACTATGCCGGCCAGCGGCCGGCACTACCGATGCACTCAGAACGCGTTGATGCCGGTCAGTTCGCGGCCGATCACCAGCTGGTGCACGGTCTCGGTGCCCTCGTAGGTGATCACCGATTCCAGGTTCAGCGCGTGGCGGATCGCCACGTGCTCGGTGGTGATCCCGGCCCCACCGAGCAGATCGCGACACTCGCGGGCGATGTCAATCGCCATGCGGCAGTTGTTCCACTTGGCCAGGCTGACCTGCTGCGGCTGCAGCTGGCCGGCTTCCTTCAGCCGGCCCAGCTGCAAGGCCAGCAGCTGCGCGGTGGTGATGCGGCGGGCCATCTCGGCCAGCTTGATCTGCGCGCTCTGCGTGGCCGCCAGCGGACGACCAAACAGCACGCGCTCCTTGGCATAGCCCAGCGCTTCATCCAGGCAGGCAATCGCCGCACCGATCGGCCCCCAGCTGATGCCGTAACGGGCCTGGGTCAGGCAGCCCAGCGGCCCCTTCAGGCCCTTCACGTTCGGCAGGCGATGGCTGTCGGGCACGCGCACGTCATCGAAGAACAGCGCGCCGGTCAGCGACGCGCGCAGGCTCATCTTGTGCTTGATCTCCTGCGTCGTGAAGCCGGCCATGCCCTTTTCCAGCACGAAGCCCTGGATGCCGTCCTCGGTCTGTGCCCAGACGATGGCCAGGTCGGCCACCGGGCCGCTGGTGATCCACATCTTGCTGCCGCTGATGCGCCAGTCGCTGCCGTCGCGCACCGCGCGGGTCTTCATGCTGGCCGGGTCGGACCCACCGTGCGCCTCGGTCAGGCCGAAGCAGCCGATCAGTTCGCCGCGTGCCATCGCCGGCAGCCACTGCTGGCGCTGTTCCTCGCTGCCGTACGCGTAGATGGGATACATGCACAGCGAGCTCTGCACCGAAACGAAGCTGCGCAGGCCCGAATCGCCGCGCTCCAGCTCCTGGCAGATCAGGCCATAGCTGACCGCGCCGAGACCACCGCCGCCGTACTCGGTCGGCAGGGTCGCGCCCAGCAGGCCCAACGAGGCGATCTCCGGCACCAGTTCGTCGGGGAAGCGGGCCTGGTCGAAAGCATCGCCGATGATCGGCAGCACGCGCTCGTTGGTGAAGCGGGCGACGCTCTCCTGCACTGCGCGCTCTTCCTCGTTGAGCAGGGAACGGACATCGAACAGATCGTACGGATGCAAAGCCATGGCACTCACGCGCAGTCAGGACCCGGCCATTGTCGGTCATCCGGGCAGAGCGTGCCGACCAAGGTCGGCACCCACCAGAGCTGCAGCACTACGCTGCAATGCAGCAATCGTGGTGTGAACATCGCTGATCTAGCTCGATCACGCGCGTACCGGTACCCTGACACATTCAAACAACCGTTTCGCCCGTGGCCGCACGCGCGATTCCCAGGCACCGCCGGTGGCCCCGATGCCGGCCCTACCCACGAGTCATGCAATCGATGAGCGCTGAAGCCAACGCCCTGCCCCCGCGTGAAGTAATGGAATTCGACGTGGTGATCGTCGGTGCCGGCCCCGCCGGCCTGGCCACCGCGATCCGGCTGCGCCAGCGCGCGATCGAAGCCGGCCGCGAGCTGTCGGTATGCGTGCTGGAGAAGGGTTCCGAGCCGGGCGCGCACGTGCTGTCCGGCGCGGTGATGGATCCGCGCGCGCTGACCGAGCTGTTCCCGGACTGGGCCGAGCGCGGCGCTCCGCTGAAGCAGAAGGTCACCCGCGACGAATTCCTGTTCCTCAGCGAGACCGGCGCGCGCAGCACCCCCAACGCGCTGCTGCCGGAGTGCTTCCACAACGAAGGCAACTACATCATCAGCCTGGGCGAAGTGACCCGCTGGCTGGCGCAGCAGGCCGAGGCGCTGGAGGTTGCGATCTTCCCGGGCTTCGCCGCTGCAGAAGTGCTGTACGGCGACAACGGCGAGGTCATCGGCGTGGCCACCGGCGACATGGGCATCGAGAAGGACGGCAGCATCGGTCCGGCCTTCGAGCGTGGGATGGCGCTGCACGCCAAGTACACGATCTTCGCCGAAGGTGCGCGCGGCCACCTCGGTCGCCAGCTGATCGCCCGCTACAAACTGGACGAAGGCAAGGACCCGCAGGCCTACGGCATCGGCATCAAGGAGCTGTGGCAGATCGACCCGGCCAGGCATGAGCCGGGCCTGGTGGTGCATGCGGCTGGCTGGCCGCTGGACAGCGACACCTACGGCGGCGCGTTCCTGTACCACGCCGACGGCGGCAAGGTCGCCATTGGTTACGTGGTCGGCCTGGACTACAGGAACCCGTGGCTGAGCCCGTTCGAGGAGTTCCAGCGTTTCAAGACCCATCCCTCCATCCGCAAGCACCTGGAGGGCGGCACCCGCATCGGTTACGGCGCCCGTGCGATCACCGCCGGCGGCCTGCTGTCGCTGCCGAAGACGGTGTTCCCCGGGGGGGCGCTGGTCGGCTGCGAGGCCGGCTACCTCAACGCCAGCCGCATCAAGGGCAGCCATGCCGCGATCAAGACCGGCATGCTGTGCGCCGACGCCGCGTTCGACGCGCTGGCCGCCGATCGCCAGCACGATGAACTGAGCGCCTACCCGAAGGCGTTCGAAGCCAGCTGGCTGTTCACCGAACTGCAGCAGGCCAAGAACTTCAAGCAGTGGTTCAAGAAGGGCCAGACCGTTGCCACGCTGATGACCGGCGTGGAGCAGTGGCTGCTGCCGAAGCTGGGCGTGCGCAACCCGCCGTGGACCCTGCACCGCACCCAGCCGGACCACGCCTGCCTGGAGCCGGCGTCGCAGCACACCCGCATCGCCTACCCCAAGCCCGATGGCGTGCTGACCTTCGATCGTCTCAGCTCGGTGTTCCTGAGCAGCACCAACCACGACGAGAACCAGCCCAGCCACCTGACGCTGAAGGATCCGAGCATTCCGGTGAAGGTGAATCTGGCCGAGTACGCCGGTCCCGAAGCCCGTTACTGCCCGGCCGGCGTGTACGAGTTCGTCGGCGACGCCGACAACGCGCGCCTGCAGATCAACGCGCAGAACTGCGTGCACTGCAAGACCTGCGACATCAAGGACCCGACCCAGAACATCGTCTGGGTGACCCCGCAGGGCGGCGGCGGCCCGAACTACTCGGGCATGTGATCGCCCCGGGCTGCGACCACGTGTCGCAGCCCGGCCGCTCCACCGCACCGCTATCCTGCCCGCCCATGCGTGCCTCCCGCCTGCTCACCACCGTTGCCGTGGCCCTGCTTGCCACGGCCTGCCAGCGCCCGCCTGCGGCGCCGGCCACGCCTGAACAGGCCCGGCAGCAGGCCATGCAGCGCGCGTTCGAACTGTGCGCAGGCTGCCACACCGTGCAGCCTGGCGGCATCCACCGCTTCGGCCCCAACCTGCACGGCGTGATCGGCCGTCGCGCCGGCAGCCTGCCCGATTACGGCTATTCCGACGGCATGCGTCGCGCCGACATCACCTGGAGCGCGCAGACCCTGGACGCGTTCCTGCAGTCGCCCACCCACGTGGTGCCCGGCACGCGCATGTACAACGCCTTTCCCAGCGCCGAACGCCGCGCGCTGGTGATCGCCTACCTGCAACAGCAGTCGGCTCAGTGACCCAGTCGCTGCAGCTGGTGCTGCAGGCGCTCCACGAACGCCGTTACAGCGGCGAACACCGGTGCCGGATCGGCCTCGGTCGCATCCTGCAGGCGCTCGACCAGCGCGTTGGCCTGCCCGGCCAGTGCGCTTGCCCCGATCGCCCCCAGACCGCCCGCCTGGCGATGCAGGTGGAGCGCCGCAGTCTCGCGGTCACCGGCCCGCACGGCGCGCTGCACCGCCGCCAGATCACTTTCACTGGCCTGCAGCAGGCTGTCGCGCAGCTGCTCGGCCACGGCGCGCGAGCCATAGCGCTGCTGCAGGGTGGCCAGATCAGGCAGCACTTCAGCGTCGTCGGCGACAGTCTCCTGCACGGGCGCATCGAACGACTGGCCCTGTGCCTGCGGCAGCCAGCGCAGCAGCGCGGTGCGCAGCGTGGCCAGCGACAGCGGCTTGGCCAGCACCTCGTCCATGCCGGCCTCGCGGCAGCGGCGCGCATCGTCGTCCAGCACGCTGGCGGTCAGCGCCAGCACCGTCAGCCGCGGCTGGCCGGTACGGCCCTCGCGCTCGCGCAGCAGGCGGGTGAAACCGAAGCCGTCGAGTACCGGCATGCGGCAGTCGGTAATGACCAGATCGAAGGCCTCCGATGACAAGCGGTCCAGTGCCTGCTGGCCATCGCCCAGCGGCACATGGGGTACGCCCAGCTGCTGCAGCCGCCACGCCATCATCGCCTGGTTGGTCGGGTGATCCTCGATCACCAGCACGCGTGCGTCGCGCAGCGCCGGCGGCAGCAGCGCCGCCTGCTCCTGCTCCGCAACCAGCGCTTCAACGTCACCCCTGCCTGCCTCCACCAGCGCCAGCCGCACCTCGGCGCGGGTGCCCTCGCCCAGCGTGCTGTGCAACTCCAGCTCGCCGCCCATCATCTGCACCAGGCGCTGGCAGATGCTCAGGCCGAGGCCGGTACCACCATGGTCGCGCTGGATGTAGGCACCGGCCTGGGTGAACGGCGCAAACAGGTGCCGCAGCTGTTCCGGTGCGATCCCGGTGCCGGTGTCGGTGACGCTCAGGCACAGCGGCTGGCTGCCGTCTTCGGCGGTCGGGCCCAGTACCTCCAGCTGCAGCCGCACTTCGCCGCGTGCAGTGAACTTGATGGCATTGCTGAGCAGGTTGAACACGATCTGGCGCAGGCGCACGCCATCCACTTCGTGCGCTGCCGCCAGCTGGGGGTCGATCTGCACGTGCAGCTCCAGCCCGCGTGCACTGGCCTGCGCCGACATCAACCGGCACACGCTTTCCAGCAGGGGCCGCAGCGGTTGCGGCACCGGCTCCAGGCGCAGTGCACCCGCTTCCAGCCGCGAGTAATCGAGGATGTCGTCGAGGATCTGCCGCAGCATCTGCGCCGAATCCTCGATCACGCCGAGGATGCGCTGCTGCTCGCTGTCCAGCGGTGAGTGCGCCAGCACCTCCAGCATGCCCAGCACGCCGCTCATCGGCGTACGGATCTCGTGGCTCATCGTGGCCAGGAAACGCGATTTGGCCTCAGCGGCCTGCTCGGCGTCCGCCTTCGCCGCCGCCAGTGCATCGGCCTGCATCCGGGCTTCGCTTACATCCACCCAGTACCCGCTCCAGATCACCGCGCCTTCTTCGGCGGCGTAGGGATGGGCCTGGCTGCGCACCCAGCGCACGCCTTCCCCGTCGCTGCGCAGGCGGAACTCCAGGATCAACGGCGCGAACTGGTGCGCGGCCTGCTCGATGGAATGCAGGATGCGCGCGCGGTCCTCCTGCTCGACGCGTTCCAGCAACACCCTCGCATCCTGTTCGGCCTGCTGCCGGGTGATGCCGAACAACGCAGGCAGGTCGCCGGCGATGAACGGGAAGCTCAGCGTGCCATCGGCATCGCGGCGGGCCTGGTAGACCACCGCCGGCAGGTTGTCGGTCACCTCGGCCAGGCGCTGCTCCAGCTGGCGGCGTCCTGCCACCTCACGGCGCAGCCGCCAATGGCCCACGCCATGCACCAGCAGTGCGGTCAGCAGCACCATCAGCACGGGCACGCCCCACCGCAGCAGATTGCTCCAGTCGACCCCATTGCGGTACTCCACCGCCAGCCAGGCGCTGCGCAGCGCCTCGCGCTTGCGTGGGGTCATCTGCAGCAGCAGGCGATCGAAGGTCGTGGCCAGGGCCGCATGGCGGCGATCCACTGCCAGCGCCAGCTGGTCGTTGAAACCGGCCGGAGCCGCGACCTGCATCCGCCCCGGGAAACGGCTGCGCAGCAGGTGATCGACCACGGCAAGGTTGCCGACATAGGCATCGGCTTCACCCTCAAGCAGGCGCTGCAGCGCCTGCTCGGCACTCCGCGCAGCAATGATCCGGGCCTGCGGCGCCTGTTGCTGCACATAGCCACGCACGCGCTCCGGGTCGGACAGCAGCACGCGCTTGCCCTGCAGGTCGGCCAGGCCCAGCAGCGACTCGCCATCGCTCCTGACCACAATCACGTTCGGCACGCTGATGAAGGGCTGGCTGAACACCCAGTCCGGGCCCAGGTAGCGCGAATCAACGGGTATGCCCATCACCGCCTGCAGTTCACCGCGGCGGGCCTTCTCACGCACCTCGTACCAGTCGTGGCTGTTCTCGACCTTCAGGTTGGCACCGGCCTGCATCAGGCGCTGCAGGTACTCGCTGGCCAGGCCACTGGGCCGGCCATCCTCGCCGGTGAACGACAGGGGCGCGGCATTCGGCGCGAAACCGATCATCAGCGGCTGCTCCAGCACACGCTTCTCGGCCTGGCTCAGCGCCAGCTGCGCCGATGCCGACCAGTGCGGCGGTGACAACCAGCGTTGTGCGAGGGCATCGCGCTGGGCCTGGCTGGTCGCGGCCAGCGCCAGGTCCAGGGCTTCGGCCAGGGGTTGCTTGCTGTTGGGAATGCCGAAGTGCAACCGTTCAGGGGGCAGGTCGCTTGGCCGCAACAGCGCCACGCCCTGCAGGCGCCGGCTGGCAATCAGCTCGGTGGCGACGAAGGCATTGCCGATGTAGACGTCCGCTTTGTCGTCTCTGACCATCTGCAATGCGCTCAACGTGTCGTTTGCGACAAGCTGGCGGGCACGCGGGAATCGGGCGCGCACCTGCGGACCGGTCAGGAAGTCCTGTTCGATCACCACCCTCAGCCCATCCAGGTCCGGCATGTCGGAGGCACGCAGGTCATCGGGCCGGCCCACCAGTGCGAGCGGCGCCTCACTGTAGGCGGCGGTATAGACCATGCAGCGGGTGCGGTCGGCACTGAGGCCGACATTCATCACCACGTCGATCTCGCCACGACATGCCGCATCCAGCACGGATGTCCAGTCCGGATAGCGGCGCGCCTCGACCTTCACACCGAGCTGGCGAGCAAGATGCGACAGGTAGTCCGGTCCCAGCCCGACCTGCTCGCCATCACGGAGGGACTCGAAGGGCGGCCAGCCGCTGTCATACTGCCCGACAACGATGGTCGGATGCGCCACCAGGTATTCGCGCTGCAACGGGCTGAGCGGCAGCAGGCCAGGGGCCGGCTGTGCCTGGGCCACGGGCAGCGCCAGCACCGCCAGCAGCAGGAGCAGCCCGCGAACAGCCCACCTACGCATCTGCGTCGATCTCCTAGAATCCTGCCAGGGACCGCGATGGTCGCGGTCCGGCGTGCCCGATGGCCATACTAGAGCATGAGCTTGCGCATCATCATCGCAGACGATCACCCCGTGGTCCGTATCGGTACCCGCGCCGTCATCGAGTCGAGCGGCGTCGGCCGCGTGGTCGGCGAGGCCGACAGCGCGCAGGCGCTGATGACCCTGCTCGCCAGCCAGCCCTGTGACCTGCTGGTCACCGACTACTCCATGCCGGGCAGCCCGCAGGCCGACGGCTTCGCCATGATCGGCATGATCCGCCGCCGCCATCCCGACCTGCCCGTGCTGATGCTCAGCGTCTCCAGCAACCTGGCGATCCTGCGCATGGTGCTCGACAGCGGCGTGCTCGGCCTGGTCGACAAGAGTTCGTCGATGGACGAACTGCCACAGGCCATCCAGTCGGTCTACCGCGGCCAGCCCTACATCAGCCGCAGCCTGCGCGAACGGGTGGAGGCGGCCGGCAGCTGGCGCATGCGCGAGGGCGACGGCAAGCCGCTGTCCCCGCGCGAGGTGGAGGTGCTGCGCTTGCTCGGCACCGGCATGACGGTCAAGGAGATTTCGCTGCTGCTGCACAAGAGCGTCAGCACCATCAGCCGGCAGAAGGGCGATGCGATGCTCAAGCTGGGGCTGAAGGGCGATGCCGAATTGTTCGACTATCTGCGTGACGGGAAAATTTGAGACGCGATTCACATAATCGCACCGGCAACAATGCGAGGTCGAAGGAATCGACCGGCGCATGTCCGGCCGCCAGCCGCGTCACCGTGGAGACGCGGGCCGCCAGCGGGCAGAGCCTGGCGCTTCGCCGCGGTGCGGTGCCAGAGCGCGCCTGACGTGCTGCGGCCGCAGCAGGAGACCCCGCAGGAGCAGGCGCGGCAGGCCCAGAAAGCGATGGGCGTCGGACATGCCAACGCCTTGGCAGAGAAGGGAGGGGCCACCTCCGCGGCCCTTTTCCTTTCCGCCAGCTGAGCGGCCGCAGCCGCTTTCAGCCTTGCTTCATGCCGCCTGCCGCTAGATGAATGCGCAAGCCGCTCGGTGCACCAGGCAATGTTCCGGCAATGTTGGAACGCCAGCGTGGACATCACGGCAGCCGGGGCGCCCCGCGCCCTCCCTGCCCAGCGTGGCATGCACCTCACAGGAGAACGAACATGCTCAGTACTTCCACACTCAGCTTCCGTGGTCTGGCGATGGCCCTGGCGCTGGTTGCCGGTGTCGCCGTGGTCAGCGATGCCAGCGCGATGTCGAGGAAGGACAAGCGCACCCTGGTCGGCGCCGTGGTCGGTGGCGTGGCCGGCAACCTGCTCTCCAACGGCGACCCTGCGGCCACCGTCGGCGGTGCCGTGGCCGGTGGCGCAATCGGCAATCTGACCACCTCCGACCGCCGCGACCGTCGCTATTACGACAATCGCTACGACCGCCGCTACGATCGTGGCTACTACCGCAGCGGCTACTACAACCGTGGCGACGACCGCCGCTGGCAGCGCGAGCGTTACTACGACAACCGCTACTACCACGACCGCGGTCGCCATCGCGGCTGGTAAGCGGCAGGGCGGCGCTACCCCTGCCGATGGCGGAGACGGGCGGGTCGATGACCCGCCCGTTTGCGTTGGCCGCGCGCATGGCGTTGAATGCGCAGCCTTGGATGTGACTTTCCCCTCTCGGGCTGCGGCATGACGTCTTCCTCCCACCGCGTGCAGGGCCTCAACAACGACGAGGTCGCTGCCGACTGGCCACCGATCAGCGCGGCGGACATCGCGTGGTTGCGGCAGTGCTATCCGCAGCTGCACAGCGGCAGCCAACCGCGCTGGCACAGCCCGCGACCGCTGTCGGCTGCCGCCATCGTCGATGGCACGCGCGGCGCGGTGTTCATCAAGCGCCATCACCACAGCGTGCGCAACGCGGCCTGCCTGGAGGAAGAGCACCGCTTCATCGCCCATCTCGACGCTGCTGGCGTGCCGGTGGCACAGGTGCTGGCAGCGACCGATGGTCACACCGCAGTCGAACACGGCGAATGGACGTTTGAACTGCACGACGTCGGCGTAGGCGACGACCTGTACCGCGACGCGGTGTCGTGGTCGCTGCTGACCGACGTCGCGCAGGCCCGTGAAGCCGGACGCATGCTGGCCCAGCTGCACCGTGCCGCCGACGGCTACCGTGCGCCCCAGCGCAGCACCCATCTGCTGGTCGCGCGCGATGATCTGATCCGCGCCGACGATCCGGTGGCGGCAATCAAGGCAGGGCTGCACGAGCGCCCCGGCCTGGCCCGCTATCTCGCGCGCATTCCGTGGGAAGCGCAGTTGCGGCGTGACGTGCTGCCGTGGCACACGGGCCTGGCCGAGCGCCTGCGCGACGAACCACGGCTGTGGGCGCACAACGACTGGCATGTCTCCAACCTGCTCTGGCGCGACGGGCAGGTCAGCACCGTGCTGGATTTCGGCCTGACCTCGCCCACCAGCGCACTGTTCGACCTGGCCACCGCCATCGAGCGCAACGCCGTGGCATGGCTGGAGCTGGCGCGCGGCATGGAGGCCGTGCGCGTCGATATCGCGCTGGCGTTGCTCGATGGCTACCGCGAGGTGCTGCCGCTGTCGGCGGCACGCGTGCACCTGCTGGCCGACCTGCTGCCGATGGTGCATTTCGACTTCGCACTGTCCGAAGTGGAGTATTTCGAGGGCGTCACCGGCTCGACCGCCAATGCCGACGTGGCGTGGCAGCCCTTCATGCTTGGCCATCCGGCGTGGTTCCATGCCGCCCCGGGGCAGGCACTGCTGCAGGCCCTGCACGCCGCCGCGTGATCCGGTTGACGCAGCGTTGGAGTCAGATCCCTTTCCGCAGGAAGGGGATCTGACCCTGGGTGGCGCTCGCAAATCCGTACCATTTGTAGTGAAATGGTCACCTGAAGCGGGGGTGCCTGGATCTGCCAGGCTGAGAGAGTCCCTTGGAACCTGATCCGGTTTGCACCGGCGTAGGGAGCTTTGAGCCGCAGCCACACCCCCGTCATGGGCCGGTGCACCTGCGCGCCGTCGCTTCGTCTCCCTTGTTGTCCGAAGACGAACCGAATGAACCGCTGCCTGCGCCCCACCCTGCTCTCCCTCGCCCTCTGCGCTGCGCTGCCACTGCACGCCAGCGAGGCCGAGGCATCCCCTGATGCGGCTGCCACCGGCGCCGAGCGCTCGCCGACCGAACTGGCGGCGGTGCGCGTGCAGGCCGGCAAGCCGAAGGCCGATACCTCGCGCGTGAACGCCTTCGGTGGCGGTTCTTGGAAGGACACGCCGGCTTCGGTGAACGTGCTCGAGCGCGACTATCTCGACCGCCGCCAGCTACGTTCGCTGTCCGAGCTGGCCAGCAATGATGCCTCGCTGGGTGATGCCTACGCGCCTGTGGGCTACTACCAGAACATCGCCATCCGCGGCTTCGCCCTGGACGCCGCCACCGGCTACCGCTTCAACGGCCTGTCCATCGCCGGCGAACAGCGCCTGGCGCTGGAGAACGTGCAGTCGGTGGAGATCCTCAAGGGTGAAGCCGGGCTGGCGGCAGGGGTGATGGCGCCGGGCGGGATCATCAACTACATCGGCAAGCGCCCGGCCGAAGTGCGCACCGCCACGCTCGGTACCGATTCGGAAGGCTCGCGCTACATCGCCGTCGATGTCGGCCACTGGATCACCCCGCGCTTCGGCCTGCGCCTGAATGCCGCATGGGATTCCAGCAATTCCTACGTCGAGCATGCCGATGGCCGCCGCAACTTCTACTCGCTGGCCGCCGACTGGCTGATCGGCGAGCGCGGCAAGCTGGAAGTGGATGCCAACTATCAGACCAGCGCGCAGCGCTCGGTGTCCGGCTACCAGCTGCTGGGCGCGCGTGACCTGCCGCGCGGTGTCGACCGCGAGCATCTGCTCGGCTACCAGCCGTGGCAGCGCCCGGTGGATATCGCCAGCACCAACATCACTGCGCTGCACACCTACGACTTCAATGAGGCCTGGCAGTCGCGCGTCTCGGTCGGCCACAGCCGCTCGGTGATCGACGACAACGTCGCCTTCGCCTACGGCTGCTACTACGCCGCGCAATGTGCCGATGGCAGCGTGCCGGGCAACTACTTCGCGCCCAACGGCGACTATGACATCTACGACTACCGCAGCCCGGACGACACCCGCCAGAACCAGCAGGCCCGTGCCGAACTGCGTGGCCGCTTCGAGACCGGCAGCATCGGCCACCAGCTGACCGTCGGTGCCGACTACTTCCGCCGCACCGTGGACAGGCGCCCGAGCGTCAACGAGTACGTCGGCACCAGCAACATCCACGACGCACCGGTGCCGGTGTTCGCGCCGTCGCCGAAGATGCCGGGCCCTTCCGCACGGCGCCTGGACAGTCGCCAGACCGCGTTCTTCGCGCTGGACCGGATCAGCTTCGGTGACGACTGGCAGTGGCTGGCCGGTGGCCGCTTCGTCCGCCTGGACGAGCGCGCCTACGACAAGCGCGGCATCCCGCAGCGGCACAGCCGCCTGTCGCGCTTCCTGCCACAGACTGCGGTGGTGTGGAAAGCCACCGACCAGCTCAACGCCTACGCCAGTTACGTGCGCGGCATTTCGCTGGGCCAGGAAGCGCCGTTCTGGACCAGCAACGCCGACACCTTCCTGCCGTCGGTACAGTCGCGCCAGCTGGAAGTGGGCGTGAAGTACGTGCCGGTCGAAGCGCTGACCCTGGGTGCGGCGGTGTTCCGCATTTCGCAGCCTTACCAGTACGCCAAGCCCGACAACAGCGATGTGGGCTACACCTTCGTCGAGGAAGGCACGCAGACCCACACCGGCCTGGAGCTGACCGCCAACGGCCAGCTGACCGATGCACTGCAGATCGTGGCCAGCGCCAGCGTGCTGCAGGCGCGCGCGCGCGATACCGGCACGCCCACCTATGAAGGCCATCAGCTGGTGAACGTGCCGAAGGTGCGTGCCAGCGTGCACGTGGCCTATGCACTGCCGTTCGTGCAGGGCCTGGATGTCACTGGCGGCTGGCGCTATGCCGGTGCCAACGTGGCACGCGCCGACGGCGCCGTGCGCGCGCCGGACTACGCGGTCTTCGATGCCGGCCTGCGTTTCCAGCATCGCCTGCACGAGCGTGCGGTGACCTGGAACCTGTCGGTGGACAACGTGTTCAACCGCTTCTATTGGCGCGATACCGGCAGCAGCGGCGGTGACTATTACCTGTTCCCCGGCGCACCGCGACAGGCGCGCCTGTCGGTGACGTTCGCGCTGTGAGCAGCGTGATGCTCGAGTGGAGCGCCGCGCTGTGCAGCGTGCTCGGCGTCTGGCTGATGGCCCGGCGCCGGTTGTCTGCATGGCCGGTGGGCCTGCTGTCGGTCACGCTGTATGGCCTGGTGTTCGCCGAGGCCAAGCTGTACTCGGACACGCTGCTGCAGGTCGCCTTCGGTGGCTTCCTGGTCTACGGCTGGCTCAACTGGCGCCAGCACGCCGCCGATGAGGGCAGCATCCGCCTCGTGCCACTGGCGCGAGGCAAGCTGCTGCGCGACCTGGCCTTCGGCCTGTGCGGTGGCGTGGCGCTGGGTGCGGCCATGCACACCTTCACCGATGCCGCGCTGCCGTGGCTGGACGCGATGCTGACCGCACTGAGCCTGGTCGGCCAGTGGTGGCAGGCGCGCCGCCACGTCGCCTGCTGGTGGGTATGGATCGCCGTGGACGTAGTCTATGTGGGTGCGTACCTGTTCAAGTCGCTGCACGTAACTGCCGCGCTGTACGTGTTTTTCCTGGGCTTGGCCGTGTTCGGCCTGCGTGCATGGAGCGCGGCCGCGCGCGAACCGCAGGTGGCGCCGGTTCGTTGATGCGGATGGCCGGGCTGTGCGCTGGCCATCCACAGTAGAGCCACGCCATGCGTGGCTGAAGGGTCACCGGTAGGCCCATCCACGCACGGCGTGGATCTACCGGTCAAGCACCAGACCCAATCGCAGCGGTTGGCGCATGTCGGCCGGCGGAGCCGCCTGCAACGGCGCGGCCTGCAACGTCACGCGCAGGTCCGCATCCACCTCGCGGTCACCCAGGCTGTCGAACTCCAGCTTCGAGATGCGGCCGTCCGCCGCAATCCACAGGCTCACCGGCAGCGGCGTGGGTGTATCCGGGTGTGCACGCAGCCACTCCACCACGCGCTGCGCCTGCGGGTCCTGTTCCTGCTGCAGGCGCTGCTGCAGCTGGCCACCCACGGCGGCGGCGTAGGCCATCCAGTGCGCAGGGGCTTCGTGTGCGGACGCCGCGGCACTCCCCAGTGCCAGTGTGCCGAACACCGCAGCCAGACGCCGCCACCAGCGGCGGATGCCGGTCCTGTTCCCTGCCATGGCCATCGCCTGCCTCCTGCGCTCCCATCCAGCGCGCCATGGTCGGCGCCATAGATGACAGGCAGATGGCGGGCCGTGATGGCCCGGCGCGATCACTCGCCCAGGTCGGCCAGCACCTTGCGCGAGGGCGCGAAGAAGGTCACGCCGGTGGTGGCGGTGGAGAAGTCGAGGATGCGGTCGTGCAGCGGCGCAGGATTGCCGATGAACATGCGCTCGAGCATCTTCTCGATCACCCACAGGCGGCGCGTGTAGCCGATGAAGTAGGTGCCGTACTCGCCGCGCCCCGGGTTGGCGAACGGCATGTTGTCGCGCAGGATTTCGTGCTCGCCGTCGGCGTCTTCGATGGTGCACAGCGTCTTGTGCGATTTCTGCGCATCGGCCGGCGCATCATCCAGCTCGATGTTGTCGTGCTTGGTGCGGCCGATGATCGCCTCCTGCGCCTCGGTCTTCTGCGCGCGCCAGGCATCGAGGTTGTGCAGGTACTTCTGCACCACCACGTAGCTGCCGCCGGCATGCTCCGGGTCTTCATCGCCAACAATGGTGGCTTCCGGCAGCGACAGTCCTTCCGGGTTGGCGGTGCCGTCGACGAAGTCCAGCAGATCGCGGCCATCGAAGTAGCGGAAGCCGGCCACGTCATCGACCGCTTCCACCGCATCACCGAAGGCCATCAGCAGGTTGCGCTCGAACGCCACGATCAGGTCCATGGTACGTGCGCGGATGTGGTACAGCAGGTCACCGGGCGTGGCCACAGCGGTGTGGGTCGCGCCCTTGATCTCGCGGAACGGCTTCAGCTCGCGTGGCGGCGTGGAGCCCACCAGCGGCTGCCACACGCGATGGCCGATGGCCACGTTGCAGGTGAAGGTGCGCTCGATCTCGCGGATGGCGGTGTTCTTGATCAGGTCATCGGTGCTGGCCAGCACCTCGCGTGCCTTGGCGATCGACGCCTCGTCATCCTTCACCTTCAGCACCAGAAACACCGCCGAATGGGTAAGCGGTGCGGTGATCTGCTGCGGCTTGTCGAGCGTGTGGTTGAGGGCGGTGATCGGTGCGGGCTGGGAATTCACGGCAGTTCCTGCTGGCTTGAGGCGGGTGCATCGTCAATGGCGACGTGCCGGGATCATAGCGGAACCGCCTGACCGGCGACGGAGCGTTTCTCGTTCCGTCCTGCGAGCAGCACCGTGCATTCCCGCGCTACATGGAACTGCTGCGGCCCTGCACTCTCCGGACGCACACAAAAGAAGAAGCCCGGCGCGAGGCCGGGCTTCGGTTGGCGTGTGGGAGAGAGAGAGAGTCACACGCCAGCACAACACGCTCCAACGACGGGCGTTTGTTACCAGGTGAAGCGCGGGCCCACGAACCACTCGCGGTCGCCGGCCTTGGCCAGCTTCACTTCGCCACTCAGGCCCCAGTTCTGGTTGAACTTGGCGGTGGCGCCGACGCGGCCGTAGAACTCGCCGTCCGGGTTGATGCCGTGCTTCTTGGTGTAGTCCTCGTAGCCGGCCATCACGTAGCCTTCCACGTACGGGTTGAACGCGGTGCGCACGCCGACTTCGGTGGAGTAGCCGTTGAAGTCCAGGCCGTGCTTCATGTCGAACTTCTGGTACGCGACACGGGCGACCAGGTCGGTGTTCGGTGCGATGCCGTAGTTGTAGCCGGCACCGATGCGCCACTGGTCGACGTCATTCTTGAACGTGTCGGTCTCCTGCGCGCTGTAGTCGCCGAAGATGTGGAAGTTCGGGTGCACCGCCACGGAACCCTTCACCTTCCAGCCATCGGCGTCGCCGCCCTTGGCATCGGTGTTCACGTAGCCGCCTTCAACGTAGTTGTACGACAGGCCATCGGTTGCCGATGCAGCGAACGGCAGGGCAGCCAGAAGGCCCAGGGCGAGCAGCGAATTCTTGTTCATCGGGACACACCTTTAATTATTTTGGTTTCGTCGGCCGCCTCCCGGGAGGGGGAGAGAGAGGGGGCGGTCGACAGGTGTGAATTATCCGTTAGGGGGTCTAATCGACCCTGAATATTGAACTGACTGGTGTATAAATAAGGCTGGCGTTCAGGGAACTCCTCATGCCGCACGCATCAGTCGCGTCACTGCTGTTTCCGCTTCATGCCCGGCGCACAGTGCGGGCTTTGCTGCTCTTCGCCCTGCCGATGATGCTGCAGGTAGCCAACGCAGCCGAGCGTACCCGCCCTTCCGGGCGCATCGTGATTCAGACCGACGATGTCACGCGCTTCTTCAGCGTGCTGGATGCAAGCGGAGGGAAGCCGAATGCCGACGATCTGTAGCGCGGCTATCTGCATGCGGGTACGGATGCACTACGCAGCTTCACTGACAGCCGTATCGGCTCGATGGATCGTCTTGCAGATGCGATCCAGCGCAGACCTGCGCTGTTTGCCAAAGCACGTACCTGTGCGACGGCGCTGCCGGAGATCCGCGAGCGGGTTGCCAAGGCACTCGATCGGTTGGGCACTCTGATTCCCTCCGCACGTTTTCCGCCGGTCACCGTGCTGGTGGGTCGGGGAAACAGCGGCGGTGTCACCACGCCCGACGGCGTGGTGATCGGACTGGAGGCACTGTGCCACGCCGACTGTATGCAGCCCGACATCGGCGATCGATTCGTGCACCTGATTGCCCATGAGTACGTGCACGTGCAGCAGCCCGGTGCGAGCGTCGATGTCGCGCAGCCCACCCTGCTCTATCAGACGTTGCTTGAAGGCGGCGCCGAGTACGTGGGCGAACTGATCTCGGGGCAACCGTCCAACGCGCATCTGCGTCGTTGGACGCAGGGCCGCGAATGCGCCCTGGAACGCCAGTTCGCCCGGGACAGCGCTGGTACTGATCTGTCGCAATGGCTCTACAACGGAGCGGGCGACGAAACGCGCCGCGGCGATCTTGGCTACTGGATCGGCTACTGCATTGCCGCTGACTACGTTGCCCGCGCCGATGACAAAGCTGGTGCCGTCGCCACGCTGCTGACGGTGCGTCCGGAAAGTGCGCCGGCGCCCGGCGTGTGGGCCAGTGGAAAACGGGTAGGAATGAAGCCGTCTTCAGGCTGATGAATTGGGCGATTCGAGCAACCGCAAGGCCATCGCCTCTGTGCACATCAGCTCGCCTAATCTCACTCGTTAAGCTTTGCTGATGAACATATTTCACAACCCTTCCACGTCTTCCAACTTCAGCTGAAAGCGCTTGTCAGCGTGGGGAACAAACGCCGCTATATTCCAGCTTCCCCAGACGAAGGAGGGAGTGCAATGAACCTGAACCCGCAACACATGAAGACGGCCCGCGCACTTGCTGTAGCGCTCATCGCCACCGTGAGCCTTGGCGCTTGTGCCACCTACAAGGACGAGTTCGCAACCATCAACTCGCGCCTCGATCAGCTCGATGTAAAGGTGCAGGGCGCTGCACAGAGTGCCGAGTCCGCCAACCAGTCGGCACAGCAGGCCAACCAGCGCCTGGACCAGATCGAAGGCCGCGTGCAGCAGCTTGAAAGGGCACCCGTCGGACGCAAGCCGCGCGGCTGATCGCTCCCTCACCGTTTGAATTGATCCACCTCTGTATCGGGAACCAGTGGCCCTCGCCGGCCACTGGCCTCCTTCCACCAGGATTGCATTGCCAGGAGCCTTCCCATTCGTACCTCCTCCTCCCCTGCACGCCGCGCCTTCCATGCCGCTCTGGCCATGGCACTGGCCGTTGCATGCAGCGGCGCAGCCAACGCCAGGGACAAGGACGCACCCGCAGCACCGGCGGCCGCCGTTGATGAACTTCCGCCCGACCAGAGCGTCTCCGAAACAGTGATCGAGCTGGCCGGCTGGGTGGTCGCCAGCAAGGACAACCAGGGTTATCCGTTCGCGATCATGGACAAGGCCGCGGCGCAGGTCCTGGTCTTCGGCGGCGACGGCAAGCTGCGCGGCGCCGCGCCGGCGCTGTTCGGTTCGGCCATCGGCGATCATTCCGCACCCGGCGTCGCCAAGCTTGCCCTGAGCGCGATTCCCGGCCACGACCGCACCACCCCTGCGGGCCGCTTCATCGGCGCCTATGGCCCCTCCGACGATGCCGGGCGCGTGCTGTGGGTGGACTATGATTCCGCCGTGTCGATGCATCCGCTGCCGCCGGGCACCCCGAAGGAAAAGCGCGCCGAACGACTGGCGACGCCGACGCCGGACGACAACCGCGTCACCCACGGCTGCATCAACGTCTCGCCGGCGTTCTACGAGCAGATCGTGCACTCCACGTTCGAGAAGGGCGGCGTGTTCTACATCCTGCCGGACAAGGATTCGATCGCGAAGACGTTCCCGGCGTTCGCGCAGAGCCGTGGCGATGCAAAGGACGAGAACAGCAAGGGCGCGCAGCGCGCGAGCAGGTAGCGCGCGTACTGGAACTCAGGAAGCCGTAGCCCCTGCAGCCCGCGCCAATGCCGCGGCGTGCGCGTCGCCCTTCCGCTCGCTGTAGCGGTCCACCAGGTAGTCCGACCGGCCCCGCGTCAGCAGCGTGAACTTCACCAGTTCCTCCATCACGTCCACCACCCGGTCGTAGTACGGCGAGGGTTTCATCCGGCCGTCGTCATCGAATTCCTGCCAGGCCTTGGCCACCGACGACTGGTTGGGGATGGTCAGCATGCGCATCCAGCGGCCGAGCACGCGCAACGTGTTGACGGTGTTGAACGACTGCGAGCCGCCGCTCACCTGCATCACCGCCAGCGTCCTGCCCTGCGTCGGCCGCACGCTGCCATCTTCCAGCGGCAACCAGTCGATCTGGTTCTTGAACACGCCGGTGACCGTGCCATGCCGCTCGGGGCTGACCCAGACCTGCCCTTCCGACCACTGTGACCATTCGCGCAGTCGCCGCACTTCGGGGTGATTCCTGTCCACGCTGTCCAGCATCGGCAGCGCATGCGGATCGAACACCCGGGTATCGCACCCCAGGTGGCGCAGCAGCCGCTCGGCTTCCAGCGCCAGCTTGCGGCTGAACGACTGGGGCCGCAGCGAGCCGTAGAGCAGGAGAATGCGTGGCGGCCCCAGATCTGCCGCGGCGAGCTGGTGATGATTGGGCTGGGGCAATGACGATTCCGCCAGGTTGGGCAGGTCCAGGCTTGTGATTGGCTTATTCATTCGATTATTCTAGAAATATGGAAACGTCGAATGCAATCGCTGCCCTGACCGCCCTCGGCCATGCCACCCGCCTGGCTGCCTTCCGACTGCTGGTGGAGGCGGGCCCGGCAGGGCGCATGGCGGGCGACATCGCCACGGCCCTGCAGGTACCCCCAGCCACGCTCAGCTTCCACCTGAAGGAGCTGGTGCAGGCCGGGCTGGTGGAGAGCGAAAGCCAAGGCCGCCACGTCTGCTACCGCGCCAACTTCGATGCGATGAACGGCTTGATCCAGTACCTGACGCACAACTGCTGCGCGGGCTCCCCGGATGAGCGGTGCGCGGTCACCGAACCGGCATGCAGGTGCTGAGATGAAACCCGATCCGGTGATTCGTGCAGGCACGCGCGACGACCTGTGCTCCATCCGCGACCTTCTGCGGCAGGCGCAGTTGCCCGTGGCCGATCTGGAAAGCAGCGAGGTGGCGTTTCTCGTCGCAGACCTCGACGGCATTCCCGTGGGTGCCGTTGGATTGCAGATCTTCGGCGCGTCGGCCCTGCTTCGCTCACTGGTGGTGTCAGATGACCGACGCAATACCGGCCTTGGGCGCGCGTTGCTGTCAGCGGCCGAGGACATGGCCCGCCGCATGCAGGTCAGGGAACTGGTGCTGCTGACAACGTCGGCAGGCCCGTGGTTCGCGCGGCACGGCTATGCCGGATGCGATCGCGCGCAGATAGCGGAGGCGATCCGCAGCTCTGCCGAGTTCACTCGTCTCTGCCCGGCCAGCGCGCTGTGCATGTCCAAGCCACTCACTGACCACGGAAGCCACATGACCCGCAATGTCCTGTTCCTCTGCACCGGCAACAGCGCGCGCAGCGTGCTGGCTGAAGCCACCCTGCGCGCCTGGGGCGGCGATCACTTCAGCGCATTCAGTGCGGGCAGCCAGCCCACTGGCCAGATCAATCCCTTCGCGCTCGCCCAGCTGCAGGCCGAAGGAATGCCCGTTGAAGGGCTGCGCAGCAAGTCGTGGGATGAGTTCGTGGATGCAGCCCCGATGGATCTGGTGATCACCGTGTGTGACGCGGCCGCTGCCGAAGCCTGCCCTGTGGTGTTCGGTGACTTCATCCGCAGCCACTGGGGCCTGCCTGATCCGGCCGCCGTGGCAGGCAGCGATGCCGACAAGGCCGCGGCCTTCGCACTGGCCCATGCCATCGTGAAAACGCGCCTGCGCGCGCTGCTCGCACTGCCCGAATCGGTGTGGTCCGAACGCGAAGCGCTGCAGCACGCGCTGGACCGGATCGGCCAGCTGCTGCCGACCGACGGCGCACAATGACGGTGCCACTGCCATGAGCCTGTTCGAGCGACACCTGACGCTGTGGGTTGTGCTGTGCATTGCGATGGGCACGCTGCTGGGCCACGTCCTGCCCGATGCCTTCGCGGTGCTGGCCTCCGCCGAAGTGGCCAAAGTCAACCTGCCGGTTGCGGTGCTGATCTGGCTGATGATCATCCCGATGCTGCTGAAGGTCGACTTCACTGCGATGGGCCAGTTGCAGCAGCACTGGAAGGGCATCGGCGTGACACTGTTCATCAACTGGGCCGTGAAGCCGTTCTCGATGGCGCTGCTGGGCTGGCTGTTCCTGCGCCATGCCTTCGCGGACTGGCTGCCCGCAGCACAGATCGACAGCTACATCGCCGGTTTGATCCTGCTGGCGGCCGCGCCCTGCACCGCCATGGTGTTCGTGTGGAGCAACCTGTGCCGCGGTGATGCCAACTTCACCCTGAGCCAGGTGGCCTTGAACGACGCGATCATGGTGGTCGCGTATGCGCCGGTGGTTGCGCTGCTGCTGGGCCTGTCGGCGATCACTGTGCCCTGGGACACGCTGCTGTTGTCGGTTGGCCTCTACATCGTGGTGCCCGTGCTGGTGGCCGCGTTGCTTCGGCGCTGGATGCTTTCGCGCAGCGGCGAGGCGGGCCTGCAGCGCGCGCTTCGACGGCTGGGCCCGCTGTCCCTGTCCGCGCTGCTGCTGACGCTGGTGCTGCTGTTCGGGTTCCAGGGCCAGCAGATCGTGAAGCAACCGCTGGTGATCGCGCTGATTGCGGTGCCGATCCTGATCCAGGTCTATTTCACTTCGGGCCTGGCCTACCTTCTGAACCGCCGTCTGGGCGTGGCGCATTGCGTGGCCGGCCCGTCAGCGCTGATTGGTGCGAGCAACTTCTTCGAACTGGCTGTGGCCACAGCGGTGGGACTGTTCGGCGTGCACTCGGGAGCGGCGCTGGCCACCGTGGTGGGTGTGCTGATCGAGGTACCGGTCATGCTGTCCGTGGTGCGGATCGTGAACCGTACACAAGCCTGGTACGAGAGATGCGAAGAGCACTGACAGATCAAAGTGTGTGGGAGTCGAATTGCGTTCTTCGCCCCGCACTGTCGTCATCGACTTGGTGGGGTGCCCGTACGCCACGTCATCAACTTCGACCCATGTCGCATATTCCCCATGCCGCTACGGCCGTTGCGGCGCCTGCGTCTGCGACAGCTTAACAGCGTGCAAAAATGCCGAAAGCGTCTTTGATCAAGCGTTGAATGCAACTGTTCTGATTGGCACCGCGCAGCAGCACGCGTACAGATGACGTGCCATCGAAAAAGGATGGCCGGGCTTCGAAAACCCGTGCGCTTGTTTAACAACGCTTGCCCGCCGGCGTCACCCCTCGTGGCGCCGGCGGGCAATCCGTCTGCCGGCTATGGCGGGCGGAGCGTGGAGGCCCTGTGCCTGCCGGTTTCAACAAGCGCCCGGTTTTCGAGCCACGTCTCCGCCCGCCACCTTTGTGTGGCGGCTGCCGTCTGTCCTGCACGGAGCATTGCCATGAGCACACCCGAATCCTCCCGACTACGCACGCAATACGTGCCCGCCAACGCGGACGCGCCTTCGGAAGCACCGCACCAGCAGGATCCTCTCGGTTTCATCGCCACCCTCGACCGCATCGGCAAGGGCGCCGCCGCCGACGGCCAACCCTGGCCCGAACGTCATCAGATGCCCGGCCGCCGCATGGCGCTGGCCGACGCGGATTGCGCATTGACCGGCCTGCGCGTGGCGCTGGAAATGCTGCTGGCTGCCGGGCGCGTGCGCCAGAACGGTCCCGACGAGGAGTACGTGGGCGACCGCGTGATGGAGGGCCTGATGATGGCCAGTCTGTCGCTGACCGCACAGGTCAGCGCACGCATGCGCCCGGAAGGGTGACACGGGGAACAACGCTCACTGCAACGCCGGGCACGGCCCGGCGCTGCGGCGCGCGCCACATCACTCGCAAAGCGCGCTGTCTTCCTTCAGCGCGGCATCCTGCAGTGGCTGGCGCTGTTCGATCTGCACACGCTGTTCCGCCGTCGGCTCGCCCAGCCACCACACACGGCAGCGCGCAGTAAGACGGCCGACCATCTTCGCCTGCGTGGGTGCGTACAGCATCGCCAACGCGGTGCCGGGGCAGTCGTGGGCCTGGCAGGCGGTGTAGAACCACCACGGCTCGCCCTGCAGCACTACCAGTTCGCCAGGACCGCTGGGCCCGCTCAACAGGCGTTCGCGCAGCGATGGAATCTCCTTGTCGGCGGATTCGGCTGCGGCCGTGTTCTTCATCAGGGCGTTGAACGCGGCCAGCACCTTCGGATCCTTGCGGCCACAGTCGTCCACGGTGTTGCCGCCCACCAGGGTGAAGAAGTGGGTCGCCAGCGGGTTGTCCGCGCAGGTCAGTTCGCCGCCGGCGCCCGGGTCTTCCGGTTCGCCTTCGTTGTCCCACACCGAGGGGGCCACGCCGTCTTCGGCGGACGGTTCCTCCTCGACCACCGTCGCCGCGGCGGCCGGTGCTTCGGTGGTCGGCGCTGGCGCCGCAGCAGGTGCAGTCCCGCCAGTCTTCTCCGGCGCCTGTCCGCAGGCTGCCAGCAGCGCGGCCATCATCGCCATCCCTGTGATTCGCATCTTCATTCCGTGTCCTTGTCTGATCTGCGCTGCGTCCGCCGAATCGGCGGCCGCGTGATTCTAACCAGCACCGTGCCAGGATGCGTTCGCAGCTTCCCGTCATCGCCTGGAGCCAGACGCATGCGCCGGACACGACTCGCCATGATCTTCTGCAGTGCTCTGCTGCTGGCATCGTCGGCAATTGCTCACGATGCAGGAAACGCGAAGCCTGCGCAGTCGCTCCCGGACGCAGCGCTGCCCGCACCGCTGGACCGTGTACTGCGCGACTACGAGCAGGCGTGGCGCACGGGTGATGCCAAGGCACTGGCTGCGCTGTTCGCCGAGGATGGCTTTGTGTTGCAGAGCAACCAGCCGCCCGTGCGCGGACGCAGCGCGATCGAGGCCGCGTATGCCGGCCAGGGCGGCAGCCCGTTGCGGCTGCGTGCGCTGGCGTATTCGATGGAGGGCAACACGGGCTACATCGTCGGTGCGTACAGCTACGGCAACAACGTGGGCGATACCGGCAAGTTCACGCTCACGTTGAAGCGCGTGGACGATGGGCCGTGGTTGATCTTTTCGGACATGGACAACACCAGCGCGCCGCCGCGGGCGCGGTGATTGCTGCCGCCGGGCGCCAACCAAGGTTGGCAGCTACCAGAAGCGGGTTCGGCAGTAGATCCACGCCATGCGTGGATAGGGCACGCACATAAAAAAATCCCGGCGCGTGGCCGGGGTTTTTCGATTCACTTGAACAGCGTGTCCGGATACTCCGGTTTCTGTTCCCGCGCCAGCAGTGCGCGCAAGCCTTCTTCCGGGGTCTGCTCGCCATGCAGCACGGCACGCACACCGTCGGAGATCGGCAGGTCGATGCCATGACGGCGCGCCTGTCGCATCACTTCGTCGGCGGTCTGCACCGACTCGACCACCTGGCCGATCTCGCGCACTGCATCCTGCAGCGTCTGGCCGCGGCCCAGGGCCAGGCCCAGGCGGCGGTTGCGCGACAGGTCGCCGGTGCAGGTCAGCACCAGATCGCCCAGGCCGGCCAGGCCCATCAGCGTTTCCGGCTTGGCGCCGATCGCAGCGGCCAGGCGCAGCATCTCGTTCAGACCACGGGTGATCAGGCCGGCACGGGCGTTGAGGCCCAGCTGCATGCCATCGGCCACGCCGGTGGCCACCGCCAGCACGTTCTTCATCGCGCCGCCCAGCTCGGCACCGACCATGTCGTCGCCGGTGTAGGCGCGGAACGCCGGGCCATGCATCGCCTCGGCCACCGTCTGCGCGAACTCGGGCACGTCGCCGTGCACGGTGATCGCGGTCGGCAGGCCCTGGGTGACTTCCTTGGCGAACGACGGCCCGGTGACGACGGCCAGCGGCACATCCTCACCCAGCACTTCGCGCGCCACTTCATGCAGGAAACGGCCCGAACCGGGTTCGAAGCCCTTGGTGGCCCAGGCCACGCCGGCACCGGCCGGTCGCAGCGGCGCCAGCGCACGCACGGTCTCGCCGAACGCGTGCGACGGCGTCACCACCAGGATCCAGGCCGCGCCCTGCACCGCCGACGCCAGATCGGTGGTGGCACGCAGGCTGTCCGGCAGCGGGATGCCCGGCAGGTAGCGCGGGTTCTCGTGGCGCTGGTCGATGGCCTCGACCACGGCCGCGTCGCGCCCCCACAGCACGGTCGGGTGACCGTGCCGTGCGAGCAGGCTGGCCAGGGCGGTTCCCCAGGAACCGGCGCCCAGCACGGCGATCTTGTCAGCGGGAGTGCTCATCCGTGACGTCGCGGCAGGAATCAGGCGTTGCCGGCCGGCTCGGAGTCAGCCAGCGACGGTGCGTCGCCCTGCTCCTGGCGCTGGCGCAGGGTTTCTGCGTACAGGCCTTCGAAGTTGATCGGCTGCAGGAAGAACGGCGGGAAGCCGCCGGCCTGGATCAGGTCGCTGATCAGCTGGCGCACGTACGGGAACAGGATGTTCGGGCACTGGGTGCCGAGCAGCACGTCGATCGACTGCGGGTCCAGGCCGACCAGGCCGAACACGCCGGCCTGCTTCACTTCGGCCACGTAGGCGGTGCGCTCACCGGCCTGGCAGGTCAGGGTCACGGCCAGCACGACTTCGAAGGCGTTCTCACCCAGGCGCTGCACCTGCTGGTTCAGGTTCAGCTGCAGCTCCGGCTGCACCTGGTCATTGAAGATGGTCGGCGCGTTCGGCGACTCGAAGGAGACGTCCTTGACGTAGATCTTCTCGACGGTGAAAGCGGGGCCGGTAGCGGCATCGACCGGCGCAGCGGCGCTGTTGGTGATCTCTTCGGACATTTCCAGTAACTCCAGGTGAATGCAATGAAAACGATGGTCTAACTACTGCGATGGGGGCGGGACCCGGCCCAGACAAGGCCGGATCCGCCACCTGCGACAATCAGTTGCGGCCCTTGACCAGCGGCAGTTCGGCCTGCTGCCAGGCGGGAATGCCGCCGTCGAGCACGTAGACCTTCTCGAAACCGGCCTTCTTCAGCGCCTTGGCGGCGGTTTCCGAAGCGTTGCCGCTGCGGCACACCAGCACCACCGGCGACTGCTTGGCGTTGGCCACCAGCTTGTTTTCCGGGCCGAAGGCACTGGCCTGGGCGTTGCGGCTGCCGGCAATGTGGCCCTTCTCGAAGTCACCGCTGGCCGACAGGTCGACCACCACCGTGCCGCCCGCGTTGATCAGCTGGGTCAGTTCGGCGGGCTTGATGCCCTTGAAGCCCCGGAACAGGCGGCGGATCTCGGTGACGATGATGGCCACGGTCAGGCCGACCAGGGCCGCGGACAGCATCGGGTTTCGGCCTGCAAAGGCCAGCAACTCTTCGTAATTCACTCAGGTCACGGGTCGATTAAGCGGGCGCCGATTGTCGCACAAGCCGGACGCGGCCCGTCACTGCCCCTTCCACAGGTCCGGCAGGCCGGCGGTCTGCCACCAGCGCTTGGCCTCCGGGTCCCAGCGCCAGCGCTCGACCACGACCACGGTGCGCTCGGCCTGGGTGTTCTGGTTGATCACCCCGATTTCGACCCGGCGCTCGACCAGGCCACCGTCCAGCGAGGCGCTGCTGCGCTCGCGATAGGACGACACGCGCAGCTGCGCGTAACGGTTGAGCTCGAACTCGGTCGGCGGCTTTTCCTTGCGCAGCTTGGGGTCGAGGTAGCCGATGGCATCGTCCATGCTGCCCCAGCGGATGGTCGCCCCGTAGGCGATCTGGGTCTCTTCCAGCAGCTTGCGCTGCTTGCGGCTGAGGTCGTCGGCCGAGGCCACGGCACTGGCCAGCAGCAGGGAATACATCAGGAACTGGATGAGGCGGCGCATCGGTGGTTTCCCCAGAACGTCAGCCTGCCATCCTACCCTTTGGCGAAGGCAACAAAGCGACCGCTGAATTCGGCGGCGGGCTTGCCATCGGCACCGGGCTGGGTGGCGATGATGCTGATGCGGGCCTTGCGGCGCTGCCGGAAGGTATTCAGGAAGGCGTCCCAGCCGGTGGCTTCGGCCGCTTCGGCGTGGGCGTGCAGGTCCTCATAGACCGGCGCCAGATAGCGCAGGTTGCTGTCGGCCACATAGACCTCGGCATCGTGGCCGGCCAGGCGCAGGCGCAGGCTGACCAGCGCCCAGCCGGACAGGGTCAGCACCGAGGCCAGGCTGCCGCCGAAGGCGTTGCCCTTGTCATTGACGTTGGCCGCCAGCGGCGCGGTGATGCGCAGCACGCCATCGGCATAGCCGTCGAGCTGGATCTGCATGGCGCGCACCGCCGGCATGCAGTCCAGCACGTCCTGCAGGGCGGCCAACGAGGAAGTCAGGGCATCAACGGACATCGGAGCAGCGACCACGACAACGAAGGGCCCGCATAATGCAGGCAATGGTCGACCATACGATACCCACTGGCGCCAGCCGTTCCGGCCCACGCTGGACCCTGATCTCGCTGCGCCCGCGGGGCCAGAACGTGGCGCTGCGCCGCGCCGTTGCCGGGCTGGGCGGGAATGTCCTGGCCCTGGCGCCCTGGCGCCTGCAGCGCCTGCATGGCACGGCTGTGGTGCGCCAGTTGCAACGCACGCTGAACTGCGACCGGGTGGTGTTCACCAGCCCGGCCGCCGTTGCCGCAGCCGCGTCCCTGCTGCCGCTGGCCGGCGTGCAGCGCAGCCCGTGGCTGACCGTGGGCGAAGGCACTGCGCGCGCATTGCAGGCACATGGCATCACCGAGGTGCACGCGCCGCAGCGGATGGACAGTGAAGGCCTGCTGGCGCTGCCGGTGCTGGCCGACGTACAGGGCCTGCGCGTCGGACTGGTGACCGCGCCCGGCGGGCGTGGCCTGATTGCCGCGCAGCTGCAGGCGGCGGGCGCCACGATCGAACGTGCCGACGTCTACAAGCGTCGCCTGCTGCGACTGCCCCCGCGAACGCTGGCGCGGTTGGCGCATTCAGCACAGCCGTGGGTACTGGCCGTGAGCAGTGGCGAAGCGTTGCAGCATTTCTGGCAACAGCTTCCGCCGGCCGGGCAGCAGCGCCTGCGGGCGTCTGCCCGCGTGGTGGTTGCCAGTGACCGCCTCGGCGAACAGGCGCAGGCGCTCGGCCTGCAGCGCATCACACGCAGCGCCGGCCCCACCGCTGCGCAGCTGGTGGCCGCTGCACACGCCACGCTCACCGTCCCGGCAGCGACCTGAACAGGGACGTGGATCACGCTTGCCGCTGCCGTCGGCAACGGTGATGCTGTGCACAACGCAGCCTGCCGGCACCCCGACCGGCGACGTTGCCGACAAGGAAGCCTGATGAACGATACTCCGCCCGCACCCCCACCCCATCGACCCGTGCGCTGGCTGCTGCCGCTGGCCGCCGTGGTCGTGCTCGGCGCGGGCGGTTATGCCGGCTGGTACGTCTGGCAGCAGCAACAGCGCGAACAGGAAGCGCAGGCACAGGCCAAGGCCGTACAGCTGAAGGGCCTGGAGGCCACGCTGGATGCGCTGCGCCGTGACCAGCGCGCGACCAGCCAGCGCCTGCAGGATGCGGCGACCACCAACCGCGTGCTGCGCGACGAGATGCTGGGACTCTCACAGCGCAGCGCGCTGCTGGAAGAGAACGTGGCCAAGCTGGCCGACAGTGCCAACCAGGGCCGCCAGGCGGTGCAGCGCGATGAGGCCGAGCTGCTGCTGACCCAGGCTGCGCAGCGCCTGAACTACGCCGACGACGTGGACGGCGCGCGCCGCCTGTATGCACAGGCCGCCATCGCGCTGGCCGATCTGCCCGACGCCGACGGCCTGAACCTGCGCCAGGCGCTGGTGCAGGAGCGCGAGGCACTGGATGCGCTGGGCAGCGGCCCGCGCGTGCAGTCGCTGCAGCGCCTGGATGCTGTGGCCCGGGCGCTGCAGGGCCTGCCCTCGCAGATCACCGGCACGACCGGCAGCAGCACCGCCAAGCCCTGGTGGCAGGCCACGCTGGCACCGTTCGTGGACATCACCCCGAGCCGCCAGAACGGCCCGCTGACGGCCGCCGAAAAGCGCAACGCCGACGATGCACTACAGCTGGAATTGACGTTGGCGCGCGCCGCGATCGAGCGCGGCGACCGCGCGGGCCGCAACACCGCTCTGGACCGCGTGGAGCAGTGGGCACAGCGGCGCTGGCCGGATTCACCGGCCCTGCGCGCGCAACGTGCTGAACTGAAGGCCTTGCGCGAACTGCCGCTGCAGGCCAACGACGCTGTCCTTGGCAGCACCCTGCAACAACTGCGCACCCAGACCGACCGGAGGTAAGCCCGCATGAAACCCCTGCAATCCCTGGTCGTGCTGTTGCTGGCCGTGGCCATCGGCGTGGTCGCCGCGCAATGGCTCGGCGCCGATGACCTGAACCGCTTCGGCGAAGTGACCCTGCGCTACGGCGGCTACGACTATCACAGCAACCTGCCGAAGGTAGCGCTGCTGGCGGTGATCACGGTGCTGGTGCTGTGGCTGCTGTGGAGCCTGATCGCTGCACCGTTCCGTGCCTGGGGCCGCTACCGCCGCAAGCAGGGCCGGGTGCGCCTGATCGACGGCCTGCAGGCCTACGAGCATGGCCAGTGGCAGCGTGCGGAGAAGCTGCTGGACGGCGCCGCCAAGGACCCGGAAGTGAGCGCGGTGGCACTGGCCACCGCCGTGCGCAGCGCGCAGGCACGCGCCGACGGCCCCGCCGGAGAGGCGCTGCTGCAGCGCCTGGGTGAAAGCGACGCCACCCTGCAGGCGCTGCTGCGCGCCGAACAGCTGCTGGCGCGCGATCTGCCGGTCGATGCGATCAATGCGCTGGACGTAGCGGCGATCCAGCCGCTGCCGCCGCGCGGCCTGTGGCTGCGTACCGAAGCGCTGGCACAGGCCGGCCGCGCCCACGAAGCGTATGGCCAGCTGGGTGCGCTGCGCCAGAGCAAGGTGCTGCCGGCCGACGCGAACAGCGAACTGGAGGCACGCCTGGCCGCACAGGCGCTACTGGAAGCGGCCGACGTCAACGCGCTGGCCGCACAGTGGGAGGCCACCCCGAAGGCGCTGCGCCCCACCCCGGACGTGGTGGGCGCCTATGCCAGCCGTGCGGTGGCGCTGGACTGGGATGAGCCGGCGCTGCTGGCGCTGGAACAGGCACTGGACCAGCGTTGGAATGACGATCTGGTGGCGCTGTATGGCCGCCTGCCCGCCGAGCGCCTGGCCACCCGCCAGGCCAATCTGGCGCGCTGGCGCAACGTGCACGATGACTCGGCCGCCCTGCGCCTGGCACAGGGCCGCGTGGCCCTGGGCCAGCAGCAATGGGATGCCGCCGATGCGTTCCTGCACGAGGCCATCGCCGCGGGCGCCGGTGCACCGGCGTGGGAAGCGCTGGGTGAAGTGTTCGCCCAGCGTGGCGAACACGCGCTGGCCGCGCAGTGCCTGGCCAATGCGCTGCGCCTGCAGCGCGGCGAGGACAGCGTGGAACTGGTGCGTGGCACCGAGACGCCGCTGCGCGCCACGGTGGAGGAGCAGCCCATCGTTGCACAGCCGCCGGTGTATGACGCCAACGAAGAGCGCGACGAGTTCGGCAACCCGCGGTTACCCTGATTGGTAGTGCCGGCCGCTGGCCGGCATCCACCGGTGAATTTGGCACCCACCAGAGCAACAATCCGAACAAAAAAAACGCCGCCCGATGGGCGGCGTTTTCAGTTCCAGGAGTGCCGGCCGGATCGTGCCGACCAACGGTCGGCACCCACCGATGGATGCGATCAGCGTTCGACGATCGCCACCACGCCCATGCCGCCGGCGGTGCAGATCGACACCAGTGCGCGGCCACCGCCGCGTTCGGCCAGTTGCTTGGCTGCCGTGGCGATCACGCGTGCGCCGGTAGCGGCGAACGGGTGGCCGGTGGCCAGCGACGAGCCCAGCAGGTTGATCTTGTCCGGGTCGATGCGGCCCAGCGGCGCGTCCAGGCCCAGACGGTTGCGGCAGTAATCCTCGCTCTCCCACGCACGCAGGGTGCACAACACCTGCGCGGCAAAGGCTTCGTGGATCTCGTAGATGTCGAAGTCCTGCAGGGTCAGGCCGTTGCGCTTGAGCATCTCCGGCACCGCGATGGTCGGTGCCATCAGCAGGCCTTCGCCATGCACGAAGTCCACTGCCGCCACGTGTGCGTCACGCAGGTAGGCCTGCGGCTCATGGCCATGCGCGCGCGCCCACTCTTCGCTGGCCAGCAGTACCGCAGCGGCACCGTCGGTCAGCGGGGTGGAATTGGCGGCGGTGAGCGTGCCACGCCCGGAAACCTTGTCGAACGCCGGCTTCAGCGTCGCCAGCTTTTCCAGCGAGGTATCCGGGCGCAGGATGTTGTCGCGCTCGACGCCACGGAACGGTGCGATCAGGTCGTTGAAGAAGCCACGCTCGTAGGCGGCAGCCAGCTTCTTGTGCGACGACACCGCCCACTCATCCTGCGAGTCGCGCGAGATGTTCCACTCCTTCGCCATGTCCTCGCAGTGGTCGCCCATGCTCTTGCCGGTGCGCGGCTCGGCCACGCCCGGGAACTCGGGCTTGAGCTCGGAGAACTTGAAACCGGCGGTGAGCGCACGGATCTTGTCGCCGGTGCTCTTGGCGCGGTTGGCCGCCAGCAGGCGTGCACGCAGTTTCTTTCCGTAGACGATCGGCACGTCGGAGGTGGTGTCCGAACCACCGCCGATGCCCGATTCGATCTGGCCCAGCGCGATCTTGTTGGCCACGGTGATGATGCTGTCCAGCGAGGTACCGCAGGCACGCTGCAGGGTGATGCCCGGGGTCAGCGGCGACAGGCCGGACGACAGCGTGGCTTCGCGGCCCAGGTTCCAGTCGCTGGAATGCTTGATCACCGCGCCCATCGCCACTTCACCCAGCTGCTGGCCATGCAGGCCGAACCGTTCGACCAGCGCACCCAGCGTACGGACGGACATGCCGAGGTTGCCGACATCCGAATACGCGGTGTTCTGGCGGCAGAACGGAATGCGGACGCCACCGAGGATGGCGACGGGACGAGCGTTGGGCATGGAGATACCTGGCATGGATGAGGGTGTCTGCAACATGGCCTGCACGACGGAGCAGGCATAATGGAGCCAAGTGTAGCTGCCGCCCTGTGATGGGCCAACCGTGGAACCATGAGCAAACCCGACCCCGCGATGAATGCCCTTGGCGTGCTGGCCCTGGAACTGGCCGGCGGCGAAATCCCCCGCCAGGCGGTGCTCAGCGCTGAACAGGCCGGTGAACTGGCCGAACGCGTCGGCCGTGACCTGGCCAAGCTGGTGCCACAGGTGGCCGAGCTGGACCTGGTGTTCGCCGCCGCGCATTTCGACCCGGCCGAAGTGCTGCGTCCGGGCTGGCCGATCCATCGCCGCCTGGAAGAACTGCAGATGCGTGCCCCGGGCCGCAACCAGGGCCCGCGCCTGCTGGCTTTCGGTACCGATGCCGAAGGTGACGTGCCACTGCCGTTCCAGGCCGATGCCACGCTGGTGGGCGGTGGCCTGCGCGTGGTGCCGTTCCTGCTGACCGGCAGCGACGTGGCCACCACCAGCGCGGTCGCCGATGCGCTGGAAGAAACCTTGCTGGCCAACGGCATGGCGCACGCCGACACCGCGCTGATGGCGCAGAACACCTTCGGTGCCCGCATCGAGCACGCGCGCTATTTCACCGTGAACGACCTGGCCGCGATGATGTCGATGCAGTACGACAACCAGGGCCTGGCCGCACTGTGGCCGCTGATCGAGACCGCGATCATGGCGCCGGGCGAGGACGAGTGGCTCAATGCCGCGCCCGAGCCGCTGCTGCGCTATACGCATGGCGAAGCACGCATGGCGCTGTTCGACCCGGCCGGTTGGTGCGCGCACTACAGCCACAGCAAGAACGACTGCGATCGCCTGAAGGGCATCTACGAGCAGTTCCTGATGCGCCAGCGACAGATGGCCGCGGTGCTGGAAGCACATGGCGTGCCGGTACTGTTCGTGCACTGCGAGGCCGGGCAGGACGCGCGCGAACTGCTGGCGCGCTGATCCGGGTGATATGTGGGTAGTGGGGGGGGGGGGGGGGGGGGCGCCCCCGGCGGTGGTTGGTGGGGGGGGGCGGGGGCGCGGCGGCCGCATAACAAACCCCGGCGGGTGGGGTGGGGGGGTTTTTATTTGGCGGGGTGTTTACGCCCCCCCCCCCCCCCCCGCGGCCCGCGCGGGGGGGGCGGCGGGGGGGTTTTGTTGGCGGTGGGGGGGGGGGCGTATCGGGGGGGGGGGAGGAGTG
>NZ_JBAWUK010000036.1:0-55970 GCF_037079935.1 Stenotrophomonas maltophilia group sp. Smal12
CAAAGCCAGAATCAGGGCAAAGGAGGCCACCACCCAGACCACCAACTGATACCCTCAGCCCCGTACACCGGGTGGGTCAAAGTTCAACGCGCAGCCTGGGTCAGTTTTAAGTGCGCGCCAACAGTGTAGCCTTCCTTCGGGCTGCCCCAAATGAGCTCCGGCGGGGTGAGCCAGGTGTCCGTGCTTTGTGCTGCGGGCAGGCGGTCGTAACCGACCATGGCGGACGCGAGCTTGGTGGCGCGAGGGGCCGAGGTGTTCTTGCGCTGCTTCGGCAGGGACAGCGCGCTGGGGTCGAAGGGGTGAGCAGCAGCGTTCATGGGAAATCTCCAGGGTTGAGGGGTTTTTGGGCAAAGCTCCGCCAGCACGGCTGGTCGGCCGCGTTTCGCGAAAAGGGTTGAGGGGGTTGGGCCTAGGCCCGGGTTACCGCTGCGCTGCTGGCTTAGCCGTTGGCGGCGTCGGCCACGTCCAGGAAGCTGTCCAGCGTTGCCAGCTGCAGGGTGAGCACCCGGGCGGGGTGGTGGCCGCGCATGTCGCGGTTGGGCACGATGACCGACGTGCTGGTGTCAGCGGCGAGCTGGGTCAGGGCCTGAGGCAAGGCGTCGGCCAGGGCGTCGATGAGGACCTGCGGTGTCAGGGTGGAGAAGTGGGTCGAGAGCGAGGGGTCGAGCGAGAGGATGAGCGGCTGCATGGCGGTGTCTGTGTCGATTGGTGTGGCGCCAGCCTATCGATCAGGACATGGGAATCGGGCCCAAAAGGGGCGCTTGCCCCTTTCCCGTGCGGACACAAAAAAGCCCCAAGGGCGACCTGGGGCTTGAGCGGGTGAACAAGGCTGCGGCGGAAGCCGCGGCCTCCCTGCCTTTTCTTCCAAGACCGAGCCGGCGGGTAGCCGGCGAGAAATGCTCCAGCCTCCGGTCAGAACGGGCACGGCTTGCGAGCCTGACCTGTGGCAGCCGGCAGGGTCAAATCGAACAACGCCTCGCGAACCTCGGACTGAAGCATCTGCACGTCGCGCTCCTCTCCCCTCCACATGTCCAGCATTGCCGCCTGGACGGCTTGGGCGGTTGGGCTTTCCTCTTGAGCAACCGCCTCACGGGCTTTTCGGATGTCTTGCTCCACCCGGGTTAGGAGCTGGGCCAGCTCGCCCTGGGCGCTTTCCAGCAGCTCCTTGTAGCGTCCCGCGCAATCCTTTTTCAGCGCCTCGTCCGCCCAGGGCAGCGTGAACGCTTCGGGCAGCGTGGCTTCCTTTTGCATGAACATCACCACGCCCCGCTCGTCCTGCTGGAGCGCCCCACGCGCGCCACGCAGCAGCGCTGCAAGTGCAACCCTCTCCTCTTCACTGAGGTGGGAAAGGTCCAGCGTTGACACCTTGCCGTCCACCAGCCCCAGGCGGATCTGGGTTTTTTTGACCACTTGGAACGTCGCCGCTGGCCTTTTGACGGTTGCCCCAAGCAAGTCCTCATCGCGCCGAGACTCACGCCAGCGGCGAACCTTGGGGGCGCCCCTCACCCCTTCTGCCCATTCCAGAAGTCGGGGCAGGCCAATGGCCGCATGCTTGCCATCGTCTGCAAGCAACGGACCTGTTTCGCTGTCCATCGTTGCGAGAACCCGGAAAACCTTTTGGTTGATTCCCAGAAGTCCAGCGGCCTGCGCCGATGTCCACGGCGGGCTCAACTCCACCTTCGTTTTCGCCTTGGCCGCTTTCGCCTCTTGGTCAATGTCGTTCTTCAGACGCTTCCAGGAGACGCCCTCGCCGGCCAGGAACGCCGGGTGCTTTTGGCCCCAGGTTTTTCTGTAGCGTTTTAACAGCTGTGTTTCCGCTTCCTGCTTGGAATCAAGGGACATGGGTTTGCCGCATGGGTGGAATGACGATGGTAGCCGGTCAGAACCGGAACGGTGTGCGAGTGATTGGGTCCGCCGCGGGCGGCAGGCCGTCGTCCAAGCCTTGCGCACGGGCTTGGTTCCGGACCGCCCTCCACGCCGCCTGGAACGCGGATTGTGCCGCCTCCATTGCGTCATCGAATGGCTCGCGCGCCGCGACGCTGGTCCAAGGCTCCAGCAGGGCCTCGGCCAGGGGGGCCTCCCAGAGTTCGCCCTCGGCCAGGGCGCGATCCAGGGTGTCCTCGTCCACGGTGAGCACGTGCCCGGCAATCAGCCCTCCCACCACCGCCCATGGGTGGGGAATGGCCCAACCTTCATGGGACGTGATCAACGCAGCAAAGCGCCCGGCGTTCTTGCGCAGCTTTTCCAATGCCACCTTGGCCTCGTGGATCTGCCGCTCCAGCTCCAGCTCTCGCTGCTGTTGGCTCAAGCGCTCCAGCTCAGCGCTCAGCCGACGCTCTTTCGCTGACCTGCCCTGACGCCCATCCTTCCAAGCCACCAGTTCGTCGTAGTCGTATTTCACACGCTGGTTGGGGCCATTGACGGCGCTGCCGGTGGCCTTCTGAAAGCGGGGCCCGGTGGGCGGGGTGCGTCGCCTCCACTCGCCCAGCGTGTCGGCATGGATGCCCAAGAACCACGCGGCGGCCTTGGCGGACACCAACCCGCCTCCAGCGCTCTTCGCCCGGGCCAACTCTGCGTTCCAAGAGGCTTCCGCTTTGGCTTGGAACGCCTCTTCTGTGCGAACGGGCTCAATCCTCGTCATCGAGCGCCACCTTCTGGTTGCGTGCTGCAAAAATCGTCACTGGCGGGTCGTTGACCTCATCCAGCCGCGGCTTGTCCGTGCCCTTCCAGCGGTTCCAGACCCGGGGACTGCTCGCCATCATGTGCTCTTCCACCACGGCAAACGCTTGACGCAGGACCGACCACTCCTGCTCGGTGTAGATCGCGTCGGTGGCCGCGGAATCCTTGTCCTTGATCCGGTGGTGAAGCATCTGCGACACGACCCGGGCCTTGGTGCCGTGAATCCGTTCGGCATAGCGCCCCAGAGTGCGACGCAAATCGTGGGGGGTCAGGCCGATGTCCACCTCCTCGCGCAAATCGATCAGCCCAGCGTCGCGACGCACGTTGGCGATGATGGATTTGCTGTCGGAGTAATGACCCGTTTTGCTGCGCCCGGACCTTGCCGGAAAGACGAACCGGGTTCGATCCAACGCGTGCTCAGCGTCGGCCACCGCCGCCTCCAAGGCGTCGATCAGTCCCCGTTGCCCACCCCGTTTGCTCGCGGCGCTCAGCGCGGCCTTGGCGGCCTCCAATCCCTGCTTGGCCCCTGTATCGTCTGCGCGCTCGTTGAAGCGCCGCTGCAGGACGCGCTCGGCGAAGTAGGTGACGGGCAAGAACCGCTGCTCCTTGTTCTTGGTCTCGAAAAGGTAGACCTGGCTGCCCGCCCGCTTGGTGGTCGGGTTGATGTCCTCTGGCCCCGCCAGCCAGACCCAGGACACCATTTCCTGCGACAACTCTCCGGGCGTGCAGCGGTCATACCAGCGCAACGGAGCAGCCTCGCTGCGCCGTGTTCCCCAAAGCAAGGTCAGCAGCAGGTAGTCCGCCCCGGCCGCATTGCGCCCGCCTTGTTCGTCCCGCCGTGCTGCAATGGCTTTGAGGACTTTGGGCAGCGTTTTGTCGTCCAGGGGATTGCGAACCTCTGCCCGGCTGTAATGGTTTCGCAGCTCGTGCGCTTCCCGGAGCATGTCGCGGGTATGGATCACCACCAGCGGGTTGTAGAACTGGCGCTGGGGACGGCCAAACCGATGATCGCGGGCTCTTTCCTCGTCGATGAGGAAATCCACCGCTCGCCTGGCGTCCGAAAACGTGTGTTCCGTTGAACTCAACCCTGCAGCTCGCACCCGCTGGATGTATTTGCCGGTGATGCCCAACGCTTCCAGCTGGGAAACGGTGAGCTTGGCCCAATCCGCCACCTCCGCCAGCTTTCTGCTCATGTCCCGCGGAATGCGATTGGACAGCTGCATGGAACTGATCCGGCAAGCATCAAAGGCCTGCTGGATGACCTCCAAATGGAGCTCGTTCAAGGTTTTGTCCGCCAACCCAACCGTGGGGCGTGAAAGGCGGGCCAAACTGTCCCTCACCGCGTCCACGCTGGCCGGCTTGATCTTCTTGTTCTTTGCGCGGGCGTCCAAGTGGGCGATGTAACGCTCCAATGCCTCGCGCAGGGTCAGATCCCCGAACTCTTTTTCCGATTCCCTTTCCAGCGTTTCCAGCAACTGCTGGCGCTTGACGTGGACGGGGTTCTTCCCCGTTTCCTTCAACAGCGCCAGGTGCTCCCTGCACGCCTCCCTGGCCTCGTCCAGCCCCATGTCGCTCACGTTGCCCAAGGTGAAGCGGATCGGCGTGCCCGTGGGCCCTCGTTTCTGGCCAACGTAGGTGGTCATCGTGGAGCCGACCCGGAAGCCAAACCCCGTGGGAGCCCCCGGCCCGCCGTCCAGCACCACGTAAGCCTTCCCGTCCGGGCGCGGGACCAGCCGAACCTTTCCTTGCGCATCCAAGGCCGGGCCTTTGTGGACCGACAGCGCCAGCACCTGGGCGTAGGTCAAACTAAACTTGAGCGAACCCGCCCTACTGCTTGACGCTGGACTCTTCATCGCATGCCCCTCCGGGTGCCGGTGTTGCTACTGTAACGCACGCCCGCGGTCATTGCTACACGGCGTTGCTACACCCCACCCCACCCCATCCCGCGCCCGTCGCTACATCGTCACTACAGAAAACACCGTCACTCGCCTTCATTCGCCTCGAATCACCGTCACTCCACTCAAAGCCCTTCAACTCAAGTGATTGATATTAAAGAAAACAACAGCGCCAGCAAGGGCTCGAAGGAACACACGCCTGCGATGAAGCAGTTCTTCGCAGCCAAGTCCGAGTACCCGGACCTGCTGCTGTTCTTCCGCATGGGCGACTTCTACGAGCTGTTCTACGACGATGCGCGCAAGGCCGCGCGCCTGCTCGACATCACCCTGACCCAGCGTGGCAGCTCCGGCGGCGCACCGATTCCGATGGCCGGCGTGCCGGTGCATGCCTACGAGGGCTACCTGGCAAGGCTGGTGGCGCTGGGCGAGTCAGTGGCGATCTGCGAGCAGATCGGTGACCCGGCGCTGGCCAAGGGCCTGGTCGAACGCAAGGTGGTGCGCATCGTCACCCCCGGAACCGTCACCGACGAAGCGCTGCTGGACGAGCGCCGTGACACCCTGCTGATGGCGCTGTCGCGCACGAAGCAGGGCTACGGCCTGGCCTGGGCCGACCTGGCCGGTGGCCGCTTCCTGGTCAACGAAGTGGAAACCGACGACGCCCTGGAAGCCGAACTGGCCCGACTGGAGCCGGCCGAGCTGCTGGTGCCCGACGAAGAAAACTGGCCGGAATTCCTGCGCCAGCGCACCGGCGTGCGCCGTCGCGCCCCCTGGTTGTTCGACGCCGACAGCGGCCGCCGCCAGCTGCTGAACTTCTTCAAGCTGCATGACCTGAGCGGCTTCGGCATCGATGACAAGCCGCGCGCGACCGCTGCCGCAGGTGCCCTGCTCGGCTATGTCGAGGAGACCCAGAAGCAGCGCCTGCCGCACCTGACCTCGATCGCGATGGAAACCGCTGGCGAGGCGATCGCGATGAACGCCGCCACCCGTCGCCACCTGGAACTGGACACGCGCGTCGACGGCGATACCCGTAATACCCTGCTGGGCGTGCTCGACAGCACGGTGACGCCGATGGGCGGCCGCCTGCTGCGGCGCTGGCTGCACCGCCCACTGCGCCTGCGCGAGGTTCTGGTACAGCGTCACCATGCGGTGGAAACCCTGATCGACCGCGGCAGCGACGCCGATATCCGCGAACAGTTCCGCCGCCTGGGCGACCTGGAACGCATCCTCACCCGCGTCGCGCTGCGCTCGGCGCGCCCGCGCGATTTCTCCACCCTGCGCGATGGCCTGGGCTTGCTGCCCGCCGTGCGCGAGGTGCTGGCGCCGCTGGATTCGCCGCGCCTGCAGGCCCTGCACGCCGCGCTTGGCGAGCATGACGCGTGCGCGCAGCTGCTGGCCAGCGCCATTGCCGAAATGCCGCCACTGAAGCTGAGCGACGGCGGCGTGCTGGCCGACGGCTTCGATGAAGAGCTGGACGAGCTGCGCCGCCTGTCCACCCATGCCGACCAGTTCCTGGTGGATCTGGAACAGCGCGAACGCGAAAGCAGCGGCATTCCCACCCTGAAGGTGGGCTACAACCGCGTGCACGGCTACTACATCGAGATCAGCAAGGGCCAGTCCGACCGTGCGCCGGTGCACTACACCCGCCGCCAGACGCTGACCAATGCCGAGCGCTACATCACCGAGGAACTGAAGGCGTTCGAAGACAAGGTGCTGTCCGCGCGCGACCGTTCGTTGTCGCGCGAGAAGTACCTGTACGAGCAGCTGCTGGACACCCTCGGCGAACAGCTGGAACCGTTGAAGCAGTGCGCCGCTGCGCTGAGCGAACTGGACGTGCTGGCCGCCTTCGCCGAGCGCGCGCAGGCACTGGACTGGTCACGCCCGGAACTGGAAACGGCACCGTGCCTGAAGATCGAACGTGGCCGCCACCCGGTGGTCGAAGCGGTGCGTGAGCAGCCGTTCGAACCGAACGACCTGGACCTGCACCCCGATCGTCGCATGCTGGTCATCACCGGCCCGAACATGGGCGGTAAATCGACCTACATGCGGCAGAACGCGCTGATCGTGCTGCTGGCCCATATCGGCAGTTTCGTGCCGGCCAGCCGCGCTGTGATCGGCCCGATCGACCGCATCCTGACCCGCATCGGCGCCGGTGACGACCTCGCCCGCGGGCAGTCGACCTTCATGGTCGAGATGGCCGAGACCAGCTACATCCTGCATCACGCCACCGCCCATTCGCTGGTGCTGATGGACGAGATCGGCCGCGGCACCTCTACCTACGACGGCCTGGCGCTGGCCGATGCGGTCGCACGTCACCTGGCCTACCAGAACCGCTGCTATACGCTGTTCGCGACCCACTACTTCGAGCTGACCGCGCTGGCCGACGAACAACACGAGGGCGGCCGCAGCGGCATCGCCAACGTGCACCTGGACGCCGTCGAGCACGGTGAGGGGCTGGTGTTCATGCACGCGGTGAAGGATGGCCCGGCCAACCGCAGCTTCGGCCTGCAGGTGGCGGCACTGGCCGGCCTGCCGCGGGCTACTGTGGCGCAGGCGCGTCGCCGCCTGGCCGAGCTGGAACAGCGCGGCGGTGAAAGCCACGCGGCCGAACTGGCACCGCAGGCACTGGATGCACCGCAGCAGTTCGGCCTGTTCAGCGCGCCGTCCAGCAAGGCGCAGGAAGCGCTGGCGGCGATCGACCCGGACGAGTTGACGCCGAAGCAGGCGCTTGAGGCGCTGTACCGGTTGAAGACGCTGCTGTAACCGCGCCCGCTGGCAGGCCTGGGCCGAGCGCGGGCAGGGCTCTACAACTCACGCCCTGCCTGTAGAGCCGAGCCCATGCTCGGCTCCACAACGCCCCCGTGGCGCTCTGTCTGTAGAGCCGGGCCCATGCTCGGCTGCCTTCGCATTCCCGTAGTGCACGCAGCGTTATGCTCGGGCCGTCCTTCCTTCACAGAACAGAGACTGCCATGAACACCGAATCGCTCGCTGCATCCCTCTTCCAGCAGCTGCAGCAGGGCCAGGGCCTGCAGCAGGTGTCCCAGCAACTCGGCCTGGACAGCAGCCAGACCGCCCAGGCCGTCGGCAGCGCCCTGCCCCTGCTGCTCGGCGCGATGGGGCAGAACGCCAGTGAGCCTCAGGGCGCGCAGTCGCTGCTCAACGCGTTGCAGCGCGACCACAGCGGTGGCGGCGGTTTCGACCTGGGCGGGATCCTGGGCGCGGTGATGGGCGGGGGCGGCAGCGGCGCCACCGATGGCGCCGGCATCCTCGGCCACGTGTTCGGTGGCCAGCAACCGCAGGCGGCACAACTGCTCGGGCAGAAGACCGGTCTCGACAGCAGCACTTCGGGCAAGCTGCTGGCAATCCTCGCCCCCATCGTCATGTCCTTCCTGGCCCAGCGCTTCGCCCAGGGTGGCAACGCACGCCAGCTGAGCCAGGCATTGGGCCAGGAAACGCAGCAGTCCGGCGGCATCGGCAACCTGCTCGGCGGCGTCCTGGACCAGGACGGCGACGGCCAGTTCGGAGCCAGTGACTTGATGAAGCTGGGCGCGGGTCTGCTGAAGCGTTGATCGGACACGACCGTCCTAGTCAGACGGCTCCATAGTTCGCCACTATCGCATCGGTTGAATCAATCGAATTTACCCATTGGTAGGCGCCACCTATCGTGGTCAGGCCTCCCCCGATTCCACCTTTCGCCAGTCCACAGGTAGAGACCCATGAAAAGCGAAGCGAAGTGCCCGTTCAACCATGCCGTCGTCGGCGACGCGACGACCAACCGCGACTGGTGGCCGAACCAGTTGCGCGTGGACCTGCTCAACCAGCATTCGGCGCGCTCCAATCCGCTCGATGCCGGCTTCGATTACGCCAAGGCCTTCAAGGGGCTGGACTACGCCGCGCTGAAGGCGGACCTGAAGGCGCTGATGACCGATTCGCAGGACTGGTGGCCGGCCGACTTCGGGCACTACGGTGGCCTGTTCATCCGCATGGCCTGGCACAGTGCCGGCACCTATCGCATCGGCGACGGCCGCGGCGGCGGCGGTCGTGGCCAGCAGCGCTTCGCACCGCTCAACAGCTGGCCGGACAATGTCAGCCTGGACAAGGCCCGGCGCCTGCTGTGGCCGATCAAGCAGAAGTACGGCCAGGCCATTTCCTGGGCCGACCTGCTCATCCTCACCGGTAACGTCGCGCTGGAATCGATGGGGTTCAAGACCCTGGGCTTTGCCGGCGGCCGCCCCGATACCTGGGAGCCGGACCAGGATGTGTACTGGGGCCGCGAGACCACCTGGCTGGGCGGTGACGTGCGCTACAAGCATGGCTCGGAAGGCGTTGAAGAGAACCATGGCGTGCTCGTATCCGATGACGATGCCGACGGCGACGTGCACTCGCGCACGCTGGAAAACCCGCTGGCCGCAGTGCAGATGGGCCTGATCTACGTCAATCCGGAGGGGCCGGATGGCAACCCGGATCCGGTGCTGGCCGCGCATGACATCCGCGATACGTTCGGCCGCATGGCCATGGACGACGAGGAAACCGTCGCGCTTATCGCCGGCGGCCACAGCTTCGGCAAAACCCACGGTGCCGGCCCGGCCGACAACGTCGGCAAGGAACCGGAAGCCGCCGGGCTGGAAAACCAGGGCCTGGGCTGGGCCAGCAGCTTCCGCAGCGGCAAGGGCGGCGACGCCATCACCAGCGGCCTGGAAGTGACCTGGACGCGCACCCCGGCGCAGTGGAGCCACGATTTCTTCGAAATCCTGTTCGGCAACGAATGGGAGCTGAGCAAGAGCCCGGCCGGTGCCCACCAGTGGGTGGCCAAGAACGCCGAAGCGGTGATTCCCGACGCGCACGACCCGTCGAAGAAGCACCGCCCCACCATGCTCACCACCGACCTGTCGCTGCGCATGGATCCGGCCTACGAAAAGATCTCGCGCCGGTTCCTCGCCGAGCCCCAGGCCTTCGCCGATGCCTTCGCCCGCGCCTGGTTCAAGCTGACCCACCGCGACATGGGCCCGCGCGCACGTTACCTCGGCCCGGAAATTCCGGCCGAACAGTTCATCTGGCAGGACCCGCTGCCGGAAGCACAGCACCCGCTGATCGACGCCAAGGACATCGCCGCGCTGAAGCAGCAGATCGCCGCAGCGGGCCTGAGCGTCGCCGAGCTGGTGTCCACCGCATGGGCGTCGGCTTCGACCTTCCGTGGTTCGGACAAGCGCGGCGGCGCCAACGGTGCGCGCATCCGCCTGGCGCCGCAGAAGGACTGGGAGGTGAACCAGCCGCAGCAGCTGGCCAAGGTGCTGGCCGCGCTGGAAAAGGTGCAGGCCAGCTTCAATGCCGGCGGCAAGCACGTGTCACTGGCCGACCTGATCGTGCTGGCCGGTGGCGTAGGTGTCGAACAGGCGGCCAAGGCCGGTGGCCATGAGGTCAGCGTGCCGTTCACCCCGGGCCGCACCGACGCCAGCCAGGAACAGACCGACGTCGAATCGTTCGCGGTGCTCGAGCCGGTCGCCGATGGCTTCCGCAATTACCTGAAGGGCGCCTACAGCGTGCCCGGGGAGGCGCTGCTGATCGACAAGGCGCAGCTGCTTACGCTGACCGCGCCGGAGATGACCGTGCTGGTCGGCGGCCTGCGCGTGCTGGGTGCCAATGCCGATGGTGGCAAGCACGGCGTGTTCACCACGCGCCCAGGCACGCTCAGCAACGACTTCTTCGTCAACCTGCTGGACATGGGTACGCAGTGGAAGGCCACCGGCCGCGAAAGCTACGAAGGCCGTGGCCGCACCGACGGCGCTGTGCGCTGGACCGGTACCCGCACCGACCTGGTGTTCGGCTCAAACGCGGTGCTGCGCGCATTGGCCGAGGTCTATGCCAGCGCCGATGGCGAGAAGAAGTTCGTACAGGATTTCATCGCCGCCTGGACGCGGGTGATGGAACTGGACCGCTACGACCTGCACGGTTGAGGCGATCGGGGTAGTCGCCGGGCATGGCCCGGCGCTACCGGCGCGCTCCACCGGGTGCGAAGCGTCGGTTCGCATGCTCTCCGCAGCAGTACGCCATTTCGGCTGGCGTCCCGCAGCGCTTGGACGCAGGCACGGTCCGGCGAGCTCTCGTTGAAGCCGTTGCCACCGCGCTGCGGCGTATCCCGGAAGGTGATGTCGCCGGCGAACGCCGGGGCTGCGTCACAGCGCGTCGATGTCCCCCAGCGCGCGGATCAACCGGCGTGCGCGCTTGTCCGGCTTGTGCTCCGGCGGCTGGAACCCGTCACGCGCGGCGATGCGCAGCGCACGCTGTTCGGCACGACGCACCTTGGAGGCCTCGCTCTCGGCATACAGCTGCTGCGCCGTCGCTGCGGGCCCGCGCTGATCGCTCAGGCCGAGCACCTGGACCTCGAAATGCTCTTCACCACGGTCGACCTGAAGCTGCTCGCCCACACGCACCGCGCGTGAGGATTTCGGACGCTGCCCGGCAACGCTGACCTTGCCGGTCTCGATCGCCTGCTTGGCCAGGCTGCGGGTCTTGAAGAAACGGGCCGCCCACAACCAGATGTCCAGGCGGACACTGGGTGACAGCGGGGAAAGCTCGGGCATGGGGGCAGGCTACTCCAGTGGCTTGTTGAGGGGACGCGGGTTGTCCGGGTCGGCGCGGCAGCCGGTGCCGCCGATCAATGGCCGCACCCCGGAGGCCAGGTCCTGGCGCTGGCTGCCGACCAGGCACTCGGGACGGTCGGTTGGCCGGATCTGGGTATCACCCAGCCGGTCGTCCATCGAACATGCGGCCAATACAGCGCTGATCAAGGCCAGCGCCAACCTCCGCTCCACCTGCAGTCGTTGATGCATTGCCACATCCCGCAAACCGGCTTGGTGCTAGTGTGCGCCTCCCGGGATTCGATCACCACTCCATGGCCAAGGCACCGCTTGACCTGACCTCCGGCCCGATCGGGCGCAATCTCCTGTTGTTCTCCCTGCCGATCCTGGCGGGCAACATCGCGCAGTCGCTGAACGGTTCGGTGAACGCGGTCTGGGTCGGGCGCTTCCTCGGCGAGGCGGCACTGACCGCCACCGCGAACGCCAACAACATCATGTTCTTCCTGATCGGCTCGGTGTTCGGTTTTGGCATGGCCTCCACCATCCTGATCGGCCAGGCGATCGGCGCGCGCGACATCGCGCAGGCGCGGCGCGTGGTCGGCACCAGCGCCACCTTCTTCATCGGCCTGTCGGTGATCATCGCCCTCGCCGGCTGGTTCATGGCCCATCCGCTGCTGGCGGCGATGGGCACGCCGGCCGCTTCGCTGCCATTGGCCGAGGCCTACCTGCAGATCATCTTCCTGGCGATGCCGACGCTGTACGCGTTCGCCTTCCTCACCGCCGCGCTGCGCGGTGCCGGTGATTCGCGCACGCCATTCCGTTTCCTGATGGTGTCGGTGGCGCTGGACATCGTGCTGAACCCGGTACTGATCTTCGGCATGGGGCCGTTCCCTGCGCTGGGCATCGCCGGCTCGGCGTGGGCCACGCTGGTCGCGCAGACGCTGTCGCTGGCCGGCCTGCTGCTGTACATGCGGCACAAGCGCCACACCCTGTGGCTGGGCCGCGCCGACATGCGCCTGTTCAAGCTCGACATGACCATCCTCAAGGCGCTGGTGGTCAAGGGCGTGCCGATGGGCCTGCAGATGGTGCTGATCTCGCTGTCGGTGATCCTGCTGATGACCATGGTCAACCAGTACGGGACCGACACCGGCGCGGGCTACGGCGCTGCCCTGCAACTGTGGAACTACCTGCAGATGCCAGCGATGGCGATCGGTGCAGCGTGCTCTTCGATGGCCGCACAGAACGTGGGGGCGCAGCGCTGGGACCGCGTGCGCGGCACCGCGCGCCAAGGCGTGCTGTTCAACTTCCTGCTGACCGGCGCGTTGATCCTGCCGCTGGTGCTGTTCGATCGCCAGCTGCTGGCGCTGTTCCTGCCACCGGCCAGCCAGGCGCTGGAGATCGCGCGCCACCTCAACCACGTAGTGATCGGCTCGTTCCTGTTCTTCGGCGTCAGCTTCGTGATCTCCGGCGTGGTGCGCTCCACCGGCGCGGTGATTCCACCGCTGCTGATCCTGGCTGGCTCGCTGTGGGGCGTGCGCGTGCCGTTCGCCGAACTGCTGCAGCCTTACTGGGGCGCCGATGCGATCTGGTGGAGCTTCCCGGTCAGCTCGCTGGTGTCGATGCTGCTGTCGCTGGCGTATTACCGCTGGGGTGGCTGGCGCAAGGCGAAGATGATGGGCAAGCCCTCCCATGCCGATGCGCTGGCCACGCCCTCGGAGATTCCCGCCTGCCCACCCTCGCCGGTGGCCGACCCGGATGCGGCACTGGAGCCAGCGCCGCCACGTTGAGGTGGGTGCGGACCGTTGGTCCGCACAGGCCTGTCAGCCGAGCATGGGCTCGGCTCTACAGAAGACGGTCAGCGCTTCTTCTTCGCCGCGTTGAACGTCGCCGCCGCGCGCAGCAGCGCCTTGAACGTAGCGGCATCCGGCATCGCGCCTTGATGGATATCGATCGCGCGCCGGGTGTTGCCGTCCAGGCTGGCATTGAACAGGCCCTTCGGGTCCGGCAGCGCCGCGCCGTGGGCGAAGGTCAGTTTCACCGCCTGCCTGTAGGTTTCGCCGGTGCACAGGATGCCGTCCTGCTCCCACACCGGCGTGCCGCGCCACTTCCAGGTCTCCTGCACGTCGGGCAGGGCTTCATGGATCAAGGCGCGCACGCGTGCCAGCGTTTCGCCGCGCCAGTCACCCAGTTCGGCGATGCGCGCGTCGATCAGTTCAGCGGCCGGTGTTCCGGCATCGGCAGGGTTCGGTGCATGCGTGACCATCAGCGGCTCTCGTCGGGAAGGGAATCGGAACGTCGGGGTTACATGCGCTCGCCGGGCAACGCGGCGGCCTGGCGCACCCAGTCGCGGAACTGCGTTTCATCCAACGGGGCATCTTCGAAGATGTGCAGGTAACGCGTATTGGCGCTCCTGGACGGCTCGGGCGGCACTGGCGCCAGTGCCGCGCCGCGGAAGAACGCCACCTTGATGTAGCGGGTGAAGCAATGGAAGCTGAGAAACCACCCTTCGCCCGGCGCAACCGCATACATCGGCGAGTTCCACTTCACCGCCTTGTGCACGCCAGGTACGGCCTGCTCGATCAATGCATCCAGTCGCGCGCCGATCGCACGTTTCCAGTCCGGCATGGCGGCGATGTATGCCTGCACCGGCGCATCGCCCTCGCCCTTGGCGATCTGCGGGTTGCCACCGGACAGCAGCGTGGGCGCAGTGGAAGGTGCGGTTCGCTTGGCAGGCATCGCACGGCACGGGCATCGGGATGAAGCTGCAGCCTAGCGCGGGCCCGCCGTGTGGTCACGGCGCAGTGCGCCATCGGCTCAGTCTGCCTGCCGTGCGCGGAACCGTCGCCAGTCCGGCAGCTTGCGGTGGCGGCGCAGCGAGCGCATCAGCGCCGCCATCACCATGCCGAACAGCACGCCAGCCGACAGGCCGGCCACCAGCAACAGCGCCAGCGGGCGCTCGCTGCCCTGCCACAGCATCAGCCACATCAGCGCGGTCCAGAACAGCCCGAACAGCAGGCCCTGCACCAACGCGGTGGTAGCAAATCCGGCCAGGATCGGCGGCGGCAGTGCAATGCCCAGGCGCCACAGCAGGCGATGCAGCAGCGGTGCCGACTGCACGCGCGCCAGCCCCTGGCCGTCCAGGAAGCGCAGCGCCGACTGGATCACGGCAGGATAGCGCGGGTTGATGTCGCTCATCACCTGATCGTGGCCGATGCGATGCCGGAAACGCAAACGGCCACCCGAAGGTGGCCGTCGCGGCAACAACCGAAGTTGTTTATCAGGCCTTGTCGGCCAGACGGGCAGCCTTGGCGGCAGCAGCGGCAGCCAGGTCTTCCTTGATGCGGGCAGCCTTGCCTTCCAGGCCACGCAGGTAGTACAGCTTGCCGGCGCGGACCTTACCACGACGCTTCACTTCGACCGAGTCGATGATGGCGCTGTGGGTCTGGAAAACGCGCTCGACGCCGTAGCCGTGCGAGATCTTGCGGACGGTGAACGAGGAGTTCAGGCCGGCATTCTTGGTGGCGATGACGACGCCTTCGTAGGCCTGCACGCGCTCGCGGCTGCCTTCCTTCACCTTCACGTTGACGACAACGGTGTCGCCCTGGCTGAACTTCGGCAGTTCACGGGTGATCTGGGCGGATTCGAATTCCGCGACGATGGACTTGTTCAGCTTGCTCATGGGTTACACCGATTCTTGTTCGGGTGGGCGTGTCATATCGACAACGTGGGCTCATGCAGTCACCGGACTGTGCTGCACGTTTGTTTTGGGTACTGCGCGCGCCAACCGGGGCTGGCGGGAATTGGCCATGATAGCCGATAAAGCCAGCCCTGCGCTAGGGGCTGGCCTTCTGGTTCCGGGCCTGGCGGCCCTGCTCCAGCAGTTTGCGGTCGGCCTTGCCCAGTGCCTGTTCATCCAGCAGGTCCGGGCGCCGCTGGGCGGTCCGGAGCAGCGACTGCTGGCGGCGCCAGGCGGCGATGGCAGCGTGGTTGCCCGAGCGCAGAACCTCCGGCACGTCCCCCAGCGGGTGCTGGGCCGGCTGGCTGTAATGCGGGCAGTCGAGCAGACCGAGGTCGCCCTCGAAGCTGTCCTGCGCCGCCGACTCCGCATCGTTCAGGGCACCGTCCTGCAGGCGGGCCACGGCGTCGATGATCACCGCCGCGCCCAGCTCGCCCCCGGACAGCACGTAGTCGCCGAGGGAGATTTCCTCGTCGACATTGGCCTCCAGGAAACGCTCGTCGATGCCCTCGTAGCGGCCACAGAGCAGGACCATGCGCGGCAGCGCCGCCAGTTCCCGCACCTTGGCCTGGGTCAACGGCGCGCCCTGCGGGCTGAGGTAGATCACCCGCGCCGGGGTGGGATCGGCCTCTCGGATCGCCTGCAGGCAGGCCTGCAGCGGCTCGATCAGCATCACCATGCCCGGGCCACCACCGAACGGACGGTCGTCCACCCGGCGGTAGTTGCCTTCGGCGTAATCACGGGGGTTCCAGCCATGCAGGCTGAACAGTCCCTTCTCCTGCGCGCGCCCGACCACGCCCAGTCCAGCGGACTGGGCGAGGAACTCGGGAAACAGGGTGATGACGTCGAAACGCATGCTCACACTCAGAACTCGGGGTCCCAGTCGACCACGATCAGGTTGGCCTCGAAATCGACGGATTTGACGAAGTCCGGCTGCACGAACGGAATCATCCGCTCGCGATCACCCCGGACCACCACCACGTCATTGGCGCCGGTGCTGAACAGATGCGAGACCTGGCCCAGGGCAACGCCCTCGGTGGTCTTCACATCCAGGCCTTCCAGGTCCACCCAGTAATACTCATCGGGCTTCGGCGGCGGCAGGGCACTGCGGGCCACGTAGATCTCGGTGCCGCGCATCGCTTCGACCACATCGCGATCCTCGACCCCGGGAAAACGGGCCACCAGGTGCTTGCCGCTGTCGCGGCCGCGTACACCCTCAACCGTGGTTTCCACGCCGGACGGGCTGCGCACGATCCACGGCTGGTAACGGAAAATGGCGGAACGAGGCTCGGTCCAGGACTCGAGCTTGATTTCGCCGCGCACACCAAAAGCGCCGACAACCCTGCCCAGCAGGATGCGGCGCTCGATATCTTTCATCTGCGTCAACCAAGAGGGCCACGCCGAAGCGTGGCCCGTCAGGATCAGGCCGCAGCGGCCTGGGACTTGGTCGCTTCCTTGATCAGGTTGCGGACCTTGTCGGTCGGCTGGGCGCCGTTCTTGACCCAATGGTCAACGCGGGCCAGGTCCAGCTCGATGCGCTTCTCGGCGCCCTGGGCGACCGGGTTGTAGAAGCCAACGCGCTCGATGTTGCGGCCGTCGCGCGCGCTGCGCACGTCGGTGACGATGATGTGGTAGAACGGACGCTTCTTGGCGCCGCCGCGGGTCAGTCGGATCTTGACCATGGTGTTTTTCCTATTGCCCAGTCGCCAGGATGGCGAGGTAAGCGGGCGATTATAGCGGCAGATCGCGGCCGGGCCAACCCCGGGGGGTCAGATCGCTTTTGTGCCGCAAAAGCGGGCTGACCCCAATCCCTGCCAGGCCACCGCCGCCAGCACCACCCTGCCCTGTTCAGCCAGCGCCTGCGAGCCGGGCAGGACATGCCCGTCAATGGCCTCCAGCGCCCACAGGCCGCTGGCGTTGCAGGCAAAAGCCGCCTTCACGCCGGCCAGATCGGCCAGCGGCAGCGGCTGAGTGACCTGAGGTCCCGGCCAATGCTGCTTCAGCAGTGCCTCGGCAGTCCCGCGCAGGGCCGGCGCCTGTGGCCAGAGCAGCCGCTCACCATCGTGCACGGCCAGGTTCCAGGTGCTGCCTTCACTCACGTCGCCATCGGCGGTGACAAACAGCGCATCGTCGAATCCGGCCGCCAGCGCCGCGCGGCGTTCGGCGAACAAACCAAACGTGCCGACGTGCTTGATCTGCGGCAGTTCACGCTGCCAGGCCACGCTGCGCACGCGCTTGGCGACGGTCAGCGTCACCGGCGCTGACACCGCCACCAGCACGTCCACCGGCACCGCCGCCAGCGGATTGCGGAAATCGAAGCGGCGCGAGTACACCGTCACCCGCAGCGAGGCATCGACCTGCCCTGACTGCTGCAATGCCTGCGCCATCCATGCCTGTACCTGCACCGTGTCCAGTTCGCTGCCGAACAGTTCGCGCGTAGCGTGTGACAGCCGCGCCAGATGCAGGTCCAGCCCCTGCACTGCACCACCACGCACCTGCAGCGAGGTGAAGTGGCCGTAATTCACCAGCGCCGGCAGGAGATCCTTCACCTGCGCCGCCCGGCCGTTGCAGCTCACCATCATGGCAGCAGTGCCTGCGCCTGTTCCCACATGCCGCGCAGCACGTCGGCGGCCGGCTGCGCCGGTGCCATCCACGCCGACTGCCCGGCCCAGGCCTGCATCGCTGCGAGACGATTGTCCTGCGCCGCCTGCCTGCGCATCGGGGCGGTCAGGCCGCGCTGCACCGGGTATGGACGCGGCGCGGGGGCGCCTTCTGCGGCAGCGGCGCGCACATAGGGCGTCGCCAGGCCACGGCCCAGGCGACCACTGAAGGCGCGGGTCGGCCAGGTATCTTCCGGTTCGCTGGCGGCCAGCCCATCGGCCCACGCCGAAGCGATCGCCGCTTCCGGCGTGCGCAGGAAGGCGGTGCCGATCTGCACCGCACTGGCACCCAAGGTGAGTGCGGCAGCGATGCCACGGCCATCGGCGATGCCGCCGGCGGCAATCACCGGAATCTGCAGCTGATCGGCCAGGCGCGGCAGCAGCGCAAACAGTCCCACCAGCTGGCGCTCGGCCATCGCCGGATCAAAGGAACCACGATGGCCGCCGGCCTCCGCGCCCTGCGCCACCACCGCGTCGGCGCCGGCGTCCTGTGCCGCGCGCGCTTCGGACAAGGTGGTGGCACAGGCGATCCAGGCGATGCCGGCGTCCTTCAACTGCTGCACGTGGCGCGGCAGCAGCACGCCCATGATGGTCGAGGCCACCGCAGGACGCGCCGCCAGCAGTGCGGCGAACTGTTCTTCGAAGTCGGCCGGCGTGGCGTCGGCGGCGCTGGCCGGCACCTCCGGGCCCCATTGCGCGAGGAAGGCGCGGCTGGCGGCCTCGGCGGCAACGTCACGGGCAGGTACAGGGTCCGGCATCCACAGGTTCACCTGCGCCGGACCGCTGGAGGCTGCGCGGAAGTCATCCATCCAGCGACCGATATCGGCCGAAGAGGACAACACCGCGCCCATTGCGCCCATGCTACCGGCGTTGGCCAGCGCAGCCGACAACGGTACCGGGCAGGCACCGGCCATCGGTGCCAGCAGGATCGGAACGGAAACGCCAAAGCGCCGGCAGAACGCCTCGGCGCGGGAAGCTACAGCGGAACTCTGCATGACGGCCCATCGTTTCGGACAGGCCCCCATGGTGCGCGCAGGACAGGGGAAGAGTCGAGCCTGCTGCCCGACGGCCTGCTGCGGCGCTTGTGCGCCGCCGCCCGAGCGTGGGCCCGGGCGCTACATCAGATTGCGGACGGGGCCGTCATCAACGGAACGGCATGCCGCGGCCGCCCATGGCGCCCATCATGCCCTTCATGCTGCGCAACATGCCCTTCATGCCACCGCCGGCCATCTTGCTCATCATCTTTTCCATCTGCATGTACTGCTTCATCAGCTTGTTGACGTCGGCCGGCGTCACGCCCGAGCCCTTGGCGATGCGCGCGCGGCGCGAGCCGTTGAGCAGGTTCGGATTGCGCCGTTCCTTCTTGGTCATCGAGCTGATGATGGCGATCATGCGCGGCACTTCCTTGCCCTGGCTGACCTGCTGCTTCAGATGGTCGGGGATGTTGCCCAGGCCCGGCAGCTTGTCCATCAGGCCGCCGATGCCGCCCATGTTCTGCATCTGCTCCAGCTGGTCACGCATGTCGTTCAGGTCGAATTTCTTGCCCTTGGCGACCTTCTCGGCCAGCTTGGCGGCCTTGTCCTTGTCGACCTGCTGCTCGACCTGCTCGACCAGCGACAGCACGTCGCCCATGTCGAGGATGCGGCTGGCGATACGGTCCGGGTGGAACACGTCCAGGCCTTCCGGCTTTTCACTGACGCCGACGAACTTGATCGGCTTGCCGGTGATGTAGCGCACGCTCAGCGCGGCGCCGCCGCGGGCGTCACCGTCGGTCTTGGTCAGCACCACGCCGGTCAGCGGCAGGGCATCGCCGAAGGCCTTGGCGGTATTGGCCGCGTCCTGGCCGGTCATGGCGTCGACCACGAACAGCGTTTCGGCCGGATTCACCGCAGCGTGCAGGGCCTTGATCTCGGCCATCATCGCTTCGTCGATGGCCAGGCGGCCGGCGGTATCGACCAGCAGCACGTCGACGAACGACTTGCGTGCATCGTCGATGGCGGCGCGGACGATGGCTTCCGGCTTCTGGTCGGCACTGGACGGGAAGAACAGCACGCCGACCTGCTCGGCCAGGGTCTTCAGCTGTTCGATCGCGGCCGGACGGTAGACGTCGGCCGAGACCACCATCACCTTCTTCTTGCGCTTTTCCTTCAGGTGCTTGGCCAGCTTGCCCACGGTGGTGGTCTTGCCGGCGCCCTGCAGGCCCGCCATCAGGATGATGGCCGGAGCGGGCACATTGAGGTTCAGGTCGCTGGCTTCGGCGCCCATCACCGCAGTCAGCTCGTCGCGCACGACCTTGATCAGCGCCTGGCCCGGGGTCAGCGACTTCAGCACTTCCTGGCCGACCGCGCGCACCTTGATGCGCTCGATCAGGGCCTGCACCACCGGCAGCGCAACGTCGGCCTCGAGCAGCGCGATGCGCACTTCGCGGGTCGCCTCGCGGATGTTCTCCTCGGTCAGGCGGCCACGGCCACGCAGGCGCTCGATGGTGCCGGAAAGGCGCTGGGTCAGGGACTCGAACATGCGGCGCAACCTGTCTGAAAGCGGGGGACAATAAGGCAGACAGTATAACGGGTCCGGCTGTCTCCCCGGACTGCGGCCACGGGGCCGTCGCCAGCATCACGGGGGTATGCGAAACTGCAACGATGACAATCGTTCTCATCGCCGTCCTGCTCTACCTGGCTGCCAGTGCCCTGCTGGTGCGCGCGCTTGGCCGCGATGAGACGACCGGCTCCCCCATCTGGCTGTGGCCGGCCCTGCCCGCCATGCTGCTGCACGGCGGCTACCACGTGATGGTGGCGATGCGCACCAACGGCGGGCCGGACATGCACTTCTTCGCCGCACTGTCGCTGGTCGGCCTGGGCATGGCCTGGCTGACGTCGCTGGTCGGCGCGCGCGGGCGGATGTCGGCGCTGGGCGTGGTGGTGTTCCCGCTGGCCGCCGTGCTGCTGCTGGCCTACCACGGTTACGGCCACGAACCGAGCAAGGTACTGGGCTGGCGCCTGGCCAGCCACGCCTGGCTGGCCCTGCTGGCCTACGCCACGCTGAGCATCGCCGCGCTGCTGGCGATCATGCTGTGGCTGCAGGAACGCGCGCTGCGCCGCCGCGAGTTCCGCCCTTGGCTGCGGGCGCTGCCGCCGCTGGCCGACCTGGAATCACTGCTGTTCCGGGTGATCACCGTCGGCTTCGCGCTGCTGACCCTGACCCTGGTCACCGGGGTGCTGTTCGTCGACGACCTGCTGGCGCAGAAGCTGGTGCACAAGACCGTGCTGAGCGTGCTGTCGTGGATCGTGTTCGGCGTGCTGCTGATCGGCCGCCGGCGCTACGGCTGGCGCGGCATGAAGGCGGTGCACTGGACGCTGGCGGCGATGCTGTTGCTGCTGCTGGCCTTCTTCGGCAGCCAGTTCGTGATCGAACTGGTGTTCGGGCATTCGCGATAGGCGGTGTGCCGACCAACGGTCGGCACCCACCGGCGCTACCGTCAAGGCTGGGCCAGGATCTTCCGCACCGAACGACCACTGTTGGTGACGATGTCATCAACCTGCCAGCACCCCTGCCCGTGGCGCACCATCGGCAGGCGGGTCAGGTAGGCCTTCTTCCACACCGAATAGCGCATCTCGACCTGGCCGGCGGAGGCCGAAGCCTCCTTCCAGCTGTAGCGCACCGGGGTTTCGATGTCACCGTCCTGCGCATCCAGCCACGGATCCGAATCGATGGTGCAGATGCCCTCTTCGCGCTGCTGGCAGGCGCGCTCTCCACGCAGTGCCTTGCCGAAGGCAGGGCTGACCAGCGCCGGGAGTGGCTCCAGCAGATCACCATCGCCCGTCGTTGCCGCGTAGAAGGCGCGGGCCACCGCCTCTGGTTCCTGGCAGGCGGGTGACGCCTGCACGGCAGGGGCCAGCAGCAGCCCGGCGATCATCAACATCCCTGTCTTTCGCATGTATTTTTCCCTGAGGTAGTGCCGCCCGCTGGCCGGCAATACAGGATCTCCCGGTGCTGCCGGCCACCGGCCGGCACTACCCGATATCCGGCCTACAACCCGTAACGCTCGATCACGTCCAGATGCGGCTGGCGATCCTGGTCACAGGCTTCAGCCAGGCGCAGCCAGCAATGCGGATGCGGCCACGTCGCGGTGTGCTGCTGCAGGAAGCGGTGCAGTGCCAGCGGTGCGTGGTCCTGCGGCTGGGCCACGGTGAACAGCAGGCCGGGCAGCGTACCCTCTTCCACATCGGGGTCGGTGACGGTGTAGTCCGGCCGGCTGTGTGACCACACCTTCCAGCCCTGTGCTTCGGCCGCCTCGACGAAGGCATTCCAGGCATCTTCGCCCGGGTGCGCGCCATCGATCATCCAGCTGCGGGCGAAGCCGCCGCGCTCCAGCACATGCACCTGCGCATAGGTCGGGATGAAATGCTCGCGTGCTTCCTCCTCCTCTGGTGCCGGATGCACCAGCGCGGCATCGAACACCACCCAGTCGCCCACCTGCTGGGCGCGGTTGGACGGCGCGTTCTCGACGATGCGCGCGGTCACCGGACCGCTGCGACGGGCGTAGTACTCCATCGGCTCGCCGTTTTCTTCACTGCGGATGATCACCCAGCCCCACGGCTCCTCTACCACGCCGTCCTGGCTGGACAATTCCATGCCAAGCGCCGCCGCCGAGCGGCGCACGGCGTCCCAGTCGCGCGCGGCGCTGGCTGCGCTCATGTGGTCCCAATGCGCGGCATTGGGCTCGTCCAGCAGCTCCACCAGCTGTGCATAACAGGCCTGGGCCTCGCTGAAACGGCCGGTTTCCATGTACATGCGCGCCAGCGTGCCGCGCGCGCCGTGCGAGCCCGGAGACAGCTCCAGAAGCGATCGGGCCGCCTGCTCCAGCGCCGGCCAGTCGGACACGCGGCGTGCACGCTGCACCTCGCACCAGTGCGCGAACACCGGCACGCTGCCGCGATACAGATCGGCCAGCTGGCGCAGTCCGTCGTCGTCGCCCTGTTCGGCCAGCCAGCGCATCAGCGTGTAGGCCGCGGGGCCATCGTGCTGCACATGGCCGCGTACGAACCGCCACAGCAGCGACCGCGCCTCGGCCTGCGCGCCGCAGGCATTCAGTGCCGAGGCGGCCATGTCGGCCAGCGCCTCGTCATCGGGCAGCTCGGCATGCGCCTGCAGCAACCACTGCGCTTCGCGCTCGGGATCGCGCGACTGGTTCTGTTCGCCCTGCGCGTCCAGCCATGCCAGCAGCTCGCCCGCCGGCACCGGCAGCGGCGCGACGTCCGGCAATGCCTCGATGCGCGCGGCCAGGCCGGCCACCAGCGCCGCGGCACCCCGATCCTGGCGCAGCTGCGCCAGATGGGTGCGGGCCAGTTCGAGCTGCCGCAGTGCGACCCAGCGCGCGCCACGCTGCAGGGCGAGTTCCAGGCTCAACGCCGCGACTTCGATCAGCAGGCGGTGCGAACCGACCCGTGCGAAGTGCTCGATGATGGTGTTGAAGCGCGTGCCCAGATCCCACGTATTGCGCGCGGGATCACGCTGGCACAGTGCTGCGGCGGTGTTTGCCCACAGCCGCCAGTAGTTCGGGGTCAGCTCGCTCCACGGCACCAGCTGCTGCAGCGCCTCTTCGTCGCGGCCAAGCTGGGCCAGCGCCCAGGCCTTGGACAAGCGACGCGGCACCGTGCAGTTGGCCGGCTCGTACTCTCCGGACGCAGCAACTTCGGCTTCCCGTTTTTCGATCAGCGCCAGTGCCTCATCGGCACGGCCCATGCCCAGCAGGATCTTGATCTGCATCTCCGGGAAGCTGTCGAACACTTCCTTGCCACAGGCTTCCACGGCATCGGCCTGCACCTGCAGGTAATCCAGCGCCGCCTGGCCACGGCCATCATCGAGCAGCGCATCGGCCTTCTCGCAGCTCAGGCACTGGAAACAGGCCCAGCTCGGATCGATGCGGCCAAGGGTTTCGTCGCAGACCTCGATGCGCTCGGGCACCCAGCCCGGGCCGTCGATGTTGCCGTAGCAAGCGGCCAGGTCCTGGGTCACGCAGATCGACTGCGGGCATTCCAGGGTGTCCTCGCGGTGCGCGCGCTCGAACAGCGCTACGGCTTCGCCGAGTGCGCTCTCGCCTTCCACGCGGTTGCCGACGCGGTTGCGCAGCGCCCAGTGGCCGACATAGACGTCAACCCACGGGTTGTCCAGTGCCTTGCCCAGGGCGCGTGCTTCGGGCAGCAGCGCATCGACGCGGTCGATCTGCAGTTCACTGACCTCGTCGGCGAGGCGGTTCAGCAGGTGCGCGTTCTGCGCCTGGCCGGCCTGGCGCAGGTCACCCTGCAGCTTTTCGACCCAGTTCCAGATGTCCATGGGGGTAATTGCTCCTGTCTAGCGAAGGCTGGATGAGAAGGTGCGGTGCTCAGCGCAGCATCTGCTGCAGGGCACCGGCGATATCGGTGAAGGCACCATTGAGATCCGGGCCCGGCGTAGCAGTCGCGCGTGCCAGCGGGCGGCCCTGCGCGGCGACGATGACTTTCAGCGAGCGCAGCAGGCGGGCTGCGGCCTCGGCCTGTGGGTGGCCCTCGCGCTGGGCGCGCAGCAGTGCCTGCACCGCCGGGTTGTCGAGATTGAGATACAGCCGCGACGGTGCGCGTGATTCGATGCGCGCGGTGAACTGTCGCGCCAGGCGCAGCGCGGCCATCGAGACGCGCTTGTCGTTCTCGTCGTCTTCCAGCCGTTGCTTCAGCTCGGCCTCGCGGTCGGGCACCACCACCACCGGCAGCGCCTCCGGGCTGAAACGTGCGGGCAGCAGCTGCTCGCCGTCGCCCAGCTGTTCGCGCAGCCACGCCAGCTGCGCCTCGTCGAGGCTGTCATCACTGCGGAACAGTGCGCGGTTGCCCTGCTCGGTGCCGAGCTCGACCAGGCGCAGGCCCTTGGCCTGGGCCCAGCGCCGCAGGAACGGCACCACCGCGTAGCGATGGCCATGCGCGACCGGTACGCCCATCGCGCGGAACAGCATCTCTTCAAAGCCACCGCCGTTGTCGAGGATGACATGCACGGCACCGCGCGCCGGCAGCGCACTGGCCGGCAGGTCGCCCTGCGAAGTCGGCACCCGCACATGCTCCATCAGCAGTTCGAACAGGCGGTCATCGCACAGTGCCGCACCCAGCAGCGCCTCGTTGTGGCGGGTCAGCACGCGCCGCCAGGCTTCCGGTTGCTGCTTCGCAACGTCGGCCAGGCCGTCGATCAGCGCCTCCAGCAGTGCATGCTGCACCGCGCGGTACTGGTCATCGCGCTGCAGGTCTTCGCGGCTGGCGGTGGGCGTCAACCGCGAGGATTCGATCACCCCGCCGATGAAACCGGCCCACGGCGGCAGCAGGTCGCGCGCGTCGTCATCCAGCAGCATCCCACGCACGAACACCGACAGGTTGCGGTTGTCGCTGGTGCCATAGGTGGCGCCGTCCTGCACCCACAGCAGGCCAGTGGCATCGCTGTTGCCATCGGCACGCAACGGCACGGTCACAATCGGCTCGAAATCATGCTCGAACCGCGCGGCGAACTGCAGCGCCTGCCGGCGGGCCTGCACCGGATGCACGGCGACCTCCCCCTGGCCGCGCCACGGCGGCGGCTCGGGATTGAGCGCCTCGCCCGCAGCACCGATGAAGATCGGCTCGGATAGCAACGCGCAGTAGCGGCCCAGCACCTCATGCAGGCGCGCCTCGTTGGCCAGCGGCAGGAAGTCCGGATGCAGCTCCAGCTCCACCTCAGTGCCCACCGCGCGTGCAGGCACTTCGCTGACGGTGTATTGCTCGGCGTTGCTGGACACGTACAGATGGCCCAGATCCGGCGTCTGGTACGAGGTGGTGCGCACGCTGACCCGGCGGGCCAGCACGAAGGCCGACAGGAAGCCGAGGCCGAACATGCCGATCAGCCCTTCATCGTCCTCTCCGCCCTGGCGCAGGCCACGGGTGTAGCCGACGCCGACGGTGGCCAGGTAATCGTGGATCTCCTGGCGGGTCAGGCCAGCACCGGTATCAGTGATGCGCAGTACGCCGGCACCGGCATCAACCTGCACCGAAATGCGCGAAGGCACGTCAACACCGGGCTGCTCGATGCGGCGGCGGATGATCGAGTCATGCGCGTTCTGTACCAGCTCACGCAGCGCCACCACCGGGGTGGAATACAGGTGCTTGCCCAGCACCGTCATCAGTCCATTGAGATCGACCCCGGCACGACGGATCTCGGCGTTGGGGGCGGTGAGTGCGGTGTCCTGCATGTAATCGTTTACTCCTGGGCACGGAAAGACGCCAGAGGGCGTCTTCGTCGAGCGGGAAAAACTAGCACAGTGAAGCTGACCGTTACTGCATTGGGCACTTGTAGAGCCGAGCCCATGCTCGGCTGCTGTTCGACCACCAGTCGAGCATGGCTCGACTCCACAGAAAGCAGCCGAGCGTGGGCTCGGCTCTACAGGGCTGGCATCACGCCGCGTCGATGGCCTCGGACAGGCGTTCCACCGCGATCACCTCCATGCCTTTCACCGAACCGCCCTTGGGCGCATTGGCCTTGGGCACGATGGCGCGCTTGAAGCCATGGGTGGCGGCCTCGCGCAGGCGGTCTTCGCCATTGGGCACCGGGCGGATCTCGCCGGACAGGCCCACCTCGCCGAAGGCGATGGTCTTCTCCGCCAGCGGCCGATCCTGCAGCGACGACAACACCGCCAGCAGCACCGGCAGATCGGCGGCGGTCTCCTGGACGCGGATGCCACCGACCACATTGACGAACACGTCCTGGTCGCCGACCAGTACACCGCCATGGCGATGCAGCACTGCCAGCAGCATCGCCAGGCGATTCTGCTCCAGGCCGACCGCGACACGGCGCGGGTTCGACAGCGGCGATGCGTCGACCAGCGCCTGTACCTCCACCAGCAGCGGCCGCGTGCCCTCGCGGGTGACCATCACGCAGCTGCCCGGCTGATGGGTGCTGCCGCCGGACAGGAAGATCGCCGAGGGGTTGGAGACCTCCTTCAGGCCCTTGTCGCCCATCGCGAACACACCCAGCTCGTTGACCGCACCGAAGCGGTTCTTGAACGCGCGCAACAGGCGGAAGCGGCTGCCGCTCTCGCCTTCGAAGTACAGCACCGCGTCCACCATGTGTTCCAGCACGCGCGGGCCGGCGATGCCGCCTTCCTTGGTCACATGGCCGACCAGGAACACGGCGGTGCCGGTTTCCTTGGCGAACCGCACCAGCCGCGCCGCGCTCTCGCGCACCTGGCTGACCGAACCGGGCGCAGCGGTCAGGCTCTCGGTCCACAGGGTCTGCACCGAATCGGCCACGATCAGCCGCGGCCCAGCCCTGGAGGCATGCTGCAGGATCGACTCGACCCCGGTCTCGGCCAGCGCATTGACGCCGTCCAGCGGCAGCTCCAGGCGATGCGCACGACCAGCCACCTGCGCCAGTGACTCTTCGCCGGTGACGTACAGCACAGGCAGTTCAGCGGCCATCTTCGCCACCGCCTGCAGCAGCAGCGTCGACTTGCCGATGCCCGGGTCGCCGCCCACCAGCACCACCGCGCCTTCGACCAGGCCGCCGCCCAGCACACGGTCGAACTCGCCGATGCCGGTGGAGACCCGGCGATGCTCGGTCTGCTCCACATCCTTCAGCGCAGTGATCTTCGGCGGATCGATCTTGCCGGCCCAGCCCGCCCGGCGCGAGGCCGGCGCCTTGGCCGCCGCCGCGCTCTCCAGCACGATTTCCGACAACGAGTTCCAGGCGTTGCACTCGGTGCACTGGCCCTGCCACTTGCTGAATTCGGCGCCGCATTCATTGCAGACGTAGGCGGTGCGGGCTTTGGCCATCGGAGGATTTCCAGCAACGGGAACAGGCGTGGCAGGATAGCCGAGCCGGGTCGCAGCTGCTGCGACCGCTCAAGTCCTGCCCACCCGCGCCGATAGGGGTCGCGGGCGTGCGCCTTGCGGGCGCCCCCCTTCCTCCCCCACTGGATTCAACATGACTGGCAGTTACAGTCAGAGCCTGGTCATCATCTCCCTGCTGGTGGCCATTCTTGCTTCGTACACGGCGCTGGACATGGCCGGGCGCCTGGCCACCGCCGAGGGGCGCGTGGCGCGCTGGTGGCTGGCCGGAGGCGCGGCGGCCATGGGCCTGGGCATCTGGTCCATGCACTTCATCGGCATGCTCGCCTTCGACCTGCCGATCCCGGTGGGCTATGACCTCAGCATCACCCTGTACTCGCTGGCGGTCTCGATCGGTGCCTCGGCCTATGCGCTGTGGCTGGTATCGCGCCCCAGCCTGCCGTGGCGCCGGCTGCTGGCCGGGGCCGTGCTGATGGGCCTGGGCATCGCTACCATGCACTACCTGGGCATGGCTGCGATGCGCATGCAGCCCGGCATCGACTACCACCCGGGCTGGTTTGCCGCCTCCATCGCGGTGGCCATCGGTGCCGCTGGCGCCGCCCTGTGGATCGCCTTCCGCCTGCGCGCAGAGCAGCGCCACACCCTGCGCCTGCGCGCGCTCGCATCGCTGGTGATGGGCCTGGCCATCGTGGGCATGCATTACACCGGCATGGCGGCGGCGCGCTTCCCCGAAGGCAGCCTCTGTGGCGCCGTCGGCAGTGGCGGCATCGACACGCGCTGGCTGGCGGTGCTGGTGATCGTCACCACCGTGGCCACGCTGGGCATCGCCCTGGTGGCCTCGCTGTTCGACCGGCAGATGCGCGTGCGCACCGGGCTGCTGGCCGATTCGCTGGCGCACGCCAACGACAAGCTGATCCAGGCCGCGCTGCACGATCCCTTGACCCAGCTGCCCAACCGCATGCTGCTGCAGGACCGCATCGAGCAGGCCATCGAGAAGGCGCGGCGCCGCAATCATGCGGTGGCGGTGATGTTCTGCGACCTGGATGGCTTCAAGGCGGTCAATGATGCCTATGGTCATCAGCTTGGCGACCGCCTGCTGGTGGCGGTGGCACAGCGCATCGGCGGCCTGCTGCGCCCGCAGGACACGTTCGCCCGCCTCGGCGGCGACGAGTTCGTGATCGTGCTGGCCATCGACATTCCCGACGATGCGGTCGTGGTGGCCGAGCGCATCATTGCCGCCGCCGGTGAGCCGTTCACGCTGGATGCGGCCGAACTGCAGGTCAGCGCGAGCCTGGGCATCGCCCTGTACCCGGATGATGCCAGCAACGAGCGCGAGCTGATGGCGCACGCCGATGCGGCGATGTACCACACCAAGGAAACCGGGCGGAACGGCTATACCTTCTTCACGCCCTCGATGCAGCTCAGTGCCAATCGCCAGTTGCGCCTGCTGCAGGACCTGCGCAAGGCCATCGCCCGCAACGAACTGATCCTGCATTACCAGCCCAAATTTCCGGCCGCGGGCGCACCGGCCACCGGCGCCGAGGCGCTGCTGCGCTGGCAGCACCCGGAGCTGGGGCTGCTGGCGCCGGATGTGTTCATTCCGATCGCCGAACGCAGCGGCCTGATCCTGCCGATCGGTGACTGGGTACTGGACCAGGCCTGCGCGCAACTGCGGGAATGGCACGATGCCGGGCATGCGGAATGGACAATGGCGGTGAACCTGTCGCCGCTGCAGTTCGCCTCGCCGGCACTGCTGGACAGCGTGCGCGAGGTGCTGGAGCGGCACCGGATCGAACCGGCACGGCTGACCCTGGAGATCACCGAGACCACGGCGATGAAGGACGTCGATGCCAGCTTGGCGATCCTCAGCGACCTGACCGCAATGGGCGTGCACATCGCCATCGATGATTTCGGTACCGGCTACTCCAGCCTGCTGTACCTCAAGCGGATGCCAGCCACCGAACTGAAGATCGACCGTGCGTTCGTGCACGACCTGGAACGCAATGACGAGGACGCCGCCATCGTCTCATCGATCATCGCGCTGGGCCGCACCCTGCAGCTGCAGGTGGTGGCCGAAGGCGTGGAGACCCAGGCGCAGCGCGAGTACCTGAGCGAGCTCGGCTGCGACCAGCTGCAGGGCTACCATCTGGGCCGGCCGATGGAGGCCGAAGAGTTCCTGCGCCGGGTGGGATGAGGCGAGCGTCTCCTCCACGCACGGGATGGAACCACGGGTAGAGCCGGCCGCTGGCCGGCGTCCCCCAATTTCCGGCCACCGGCCGGCACTACCGGACAACGGAAAACCAGAAAGGGCGCCCGGGGGGGGCCTTTCTGCGTGGCAACCTCGCCAGGACGTCAGTGCATAATGTGGACGTTCATGTTGTGGATGAACCACACGGTGCCGATCACGATGATGCCGATCACCACGACGGTGAAGGCCGCAGCGTTGACGTTCCAGCGGCTTTCCGAAGAGCGGTCCAAGTGCAGGAAGAACACCAGGTGGACCAGCATCTGCAGCACCGCGGTGACCGCGATCACCACACCGTTGACGGTGCGCGAGAAATCGCCCGACATCACCATCCAGAACGGGATGACGGTCAGCACCACCGCCAGCACGAAGCCGATCAGGTACGACTTCACGCTGCCGTGGCTTTCGCCGCCGGTGCCGTGGTCGTGTGCATGGTTGTCATGTGCCATTACAGCGCTCCATTGAGGTAGACGACGGAGAACACGCCGATCCAGATCAGGTCCAGGAAGTGCCAGAACAGGCTCAGGCACGCCATGCGGGTCTTGTTGGTCGGGGTCAGGCCGTACTTCTTCAGCTGCACGAACATCACCAGCAGCCACAACAGGCCGGCGCTGACGTGCAGGCCGTGGGTACCGACCAGGGCGAAGAACGCCGACAGGAAGGCACTGCGGTCCGGACCGTAGCCCTGATGGATCAGGTGCTGGAACTCCCACACTTCCATGCACATGAAGCCGAAGCCCAGCAGCCAGGTGATGCCCAGCCACAGGTACATCTGGCCCATCTGCTTGCGGTGCATGGCAATCATGCCCAGGCCGAAGGTCAGCGACGAGGTCAGCAGCAGCGCGGTTTCCCACGCCACGAACGGCAGCTCGAACAGGTCCTTCGCGGTGGGACCGCCATCGGTACCGCCTGCCAGCACCACGTAGGTGGCGAACAGCGAGGCGAAGATGAGGCAGTCGCTCATCAGGTACACCCAGAAACCGAAGACGGTGTTGCCGCCGGTATCGTGGTGCTCGTGGTCGTCATGGCCATGGGCCGCCGCATGCGCGGCGTGCCCGTGGCTCAGGGTCGAGGTATTGGTGCTCATGCCTTCAGCTCCGACTTCACCAGGCCCTGGGCTTCCAGGTGCTTGCGGTGTTCGTTCTCGATGCGTTCCACCTCGGCGGCCGGGACCCAGTAGTCCACGTCCTGGTCGAAGGTGCGGTAGATGAACGTGGCGATCATGCCGACGAAGCCGACGATGGCCAGCCACCAGATGTGCCAGATCATCGCGAAGCCGAACACCAGGCTGAAGGCACCGATGACAACGCCCGTGCCGGTGTTGCGCGGCATGTGGATGTCGGTGTACTTGGCCGGCTTCGGCCAGGCTTCACCCCGCTGCTTGCGCTCCCAGAAATCGTCCAGCTCGGTGACTTCCGGCAGCGTCGCGAAGTTGTAGAAGGCCGGCGGCGAGGAGGTTTCCCACTCCAGCGTACGGGCATCCCACGGGTCGCCGGTCAGGTCGACGGTCTTCTTGCGGTCGCGGATCGACACGGCCACCTGGATGATCTGGCACAGGATGCCGGCGCCGACGATGAACGCGCCGCAGGCAGCAACCAGCAGCAGCGGCTCGTAGGCCGGGTTCACGGTGCTCTGCAGGCGGCGGGTCATGCCCATGAAGCCCAGCACGTACATCGGCATGAAGGTCACGTAGAAGCCGATGAACCAGCACCAGAACGCGCACTTGCCCCAGAACTCATTGAGGCGGAAGCCGAACATCTTCGGCCACCAGTAGGTGATGCCGGCGAACATGCCGAACACCACGCCGCCGATGATGACGTTGTGGAAGTGGGCGATCAGGAACAGGCTGTTGTGCAGCACGAAGTCGATGGCCGGAATCGCCAGCATCACGCCGGTCATGCCGCCGATGACGAAGGTGACCATGAAGCCGATGGTCCACAGCACCGGGCTGGTGAAGTGCACGCGACCGCGGAACATGGTGAACAGCCAGTTGAAGATCTTCACGCCGGTCGGGATCGAGATGATCATCGTCGTGATGCCGAAGAAGGCATTGACGTTGGCACCCGAACCCATGGTGAAGAAGTGGTGCAGCCACACGATGAACGACAGCACGCCGATGCAGGCGGTGGCGTAGACCATGCCCTTGTAGCCGAACAGCGCCTTGCGCGAGAAGGTCGCGATGACTTCGGAGAACACACCGAACGCCGGCAGGACCAGGATGTACACCTCCGGGTGACCCCAGATCCAGATCAGGTTGATGTACAGCATGGCGTTGCCGCCACCGTCATTGGTGAAGAAGTGCGTACCCAGGTAACGGTCCAGGGTCAGCAGCACCAGGGTGATGGTCAGCACCGGGAAGGCCGCGACGATCAGCACGTTGGTCACCAGGGCGGTCCAGGTGAACACCGGCATCTGCATCAGCTTCATGCTCGGGGTGCGCATCTTGAGGATGGTGATGAAGAAGTTGATACCACTGAGCGTGGTACCCAGGCCCGCCACCTGTAGACCCCAGATGTAGTAGTCCATGCCGACGCTTGGACTGTATTCGATGCCCGACAACGGCGGGAACGCCAGCCAGCCGGTGGCAGCGAACTCACCGATCCACAGCGACAGCATGATCAGCACCGCACCGGACACGAACAGCCAGAAGCTGAGCGAGTTGACGAACGGGAACGCGACGTCGCGCGCACCGATCTGCAGCGGCACGGCCAGGTTCATCAGGCCGGTGATCAGCGGCATCGCCACGAAGAAGATCATGATCACGCCGTGGGCGGTGAAGATCTGGTCGTAGTGGTGCGGCGGCAGGTAACCCTCGGAACCACCGACGGCGATGGCCTGCTGGGTACGCATCATGATGGCGTCGGAGAAACCGCGCAGCAGCATGACGAAGGCGACGATGAGGTACATCACGCCGATCTTCTTGTGATCCACCGAAGTGAACCACTCCTTCCACAGATAGCCCCACAGCTTGAACTTGGTGATCAGGGCGACGACGCCCAGGCCACCAAGAACCGCGCCGACCAGGGTGGTCAGCACGATCGGATCGTGGGGGATCGACTCAAGAGAGAGTTTTCCCAACATGTTCATTCTCCCGAACCCGCGTGGCCGGCATGGCCTGCGTGTTCGTGTTCGGTGGCATCCAGGTTTTCACCCGATTCCTTGGAATCATGCGCGTCACTCGGGGCGTGGCCCTCGTGCGCTTCATGGGTGGCGGCATCGGCAGCGGCGGCACCGGCATGCGAGTGCTTCATGCCGTAATGCTTGTTGTCGCCCATGTGCTTGGCGATGACCCAGTCGAACAGGCCTTCTTCGGTCTTGCCGAAGTAAGTGACCGGATACCACTCGGCGTTGCGTGCTTCACCCAGGGCCTTGAACGAGGCCTTGTCCAGGGTCTGCTCGCCGGCGCGGACCTGGTCCAGCCACTGGCGGTACTCGGCATCGGTGACCGAGTAGGCGGTGAAGTGCATCTTGGCGAAGCCCGCGCCGCTGTAGTGCGAGGACATGCCCGGGAATTCACCGGTCTCGTTGGCGATCAGGTGGAGCTTGGTCTCCATCGCAGCCATCGAGTAGATCATGCTGCCCAGGTGCGGGATGAAGAATGCATTCATCACCGAATCGGACGTGATCTTGAAGTTCAGCGGCGTGTTGACCGGGAACTTGATTTCGTTGACGACCGCCACCTTCTCTTCCGGATAGATGAACAGCCACTTCCAGTCCAGCGAGATCGCCTCGATGGTGACCGGCTTGACGTCCGAATCCAGCGGACGGTACGGGTCCAGTGCGTGCGACGAACGCCAGGTCAGGACCGCCAGCACCAGCACGATCATGCAGGGAATGGACCACACCACCACCTCGATCGCCGTCGAGTGGGACCACTTCGGCTCGTAACGGGCCTTGGTGTTGGAGGCGCGATACTTCCACGCGAACGTCAGGGTCATGATGATGACCGGGATGACGACCAGCAGCATGAGCACGGTGGCCGTGATCAGCAGGGTCTTCTCATCCTGGCCGATCTGGCCCTTCGGACTGAGGATGGCCACGGCATCGCAGCCGGTGAGCATCACCAGCAACGACAGCAGCAGGCCCGGGCGCAACCAGCGCCCAAGGGTTTTCAACGGAATCATCGGTCGATCCAATTGCGAGGGAATGCCGTTCCCCGTCCCTGCCTGTTCCAGCCAAAGCCGGTCCCACCGGTCCGGAAGACAGGCAGGGAGGTGGGGGCGAGTCAGCCTTTCAATTTTAGGCCGTCACCCACCATTTAAGAAAGGCATTGACAATGATCGAGCGCAGGAAAGGCCCGATTCTGGCTGCGACACGTTGTCGCACCGCGCAGGCGCGGCGGGCAAAACAGCCGGGGGCGGCATCCTAGCATCGAGTGGTGGCCGGCGCTCCGCCCTCGTTCGGCAAAGTCATCTGAACCTGTTCAGGCGTGCTGGCAGGTGCCTGGCGTGGGATGCTCGGCGCAGGAGGAAGGCCCGTGGACAAGATCGACTTCAGGAAGCGCGACCGGGCGCTCTATCAGGCCCCGATGGGCCGGTTCGTGACCGTGGACGTACCGCCCCTGCCCTACGTGATGGTCGATGGTCGCGGCGACCCGAACACGGCCCCCGCCTACCTGCAGGCCGTGCAGTGGCTGTATTCGGTGAGCTATGCACTGAAGTTCGCGCTGAAGGCCGAAGGGCGCGACTACGTGGTGCCACCGCTGGAAGCGCTGTGGAGCGCCGAGGACCCGGCCAGCTTCGCCGCGCGGCGCAAGGATGAGTGGGCCTGGACCGTAATGATCCGCACGCCCGAGGGCATCGGCCCTGCACAGTGGCAGTCCGCGATCAGCAAGGCGCGCACGAAGCTGGGAGAGGCTCCGCCCAGCCTCCGCCATGAACTCCTTGCCGAGGGCCCCAGCCTGCAGACCTTGCACGTGGGCGCCTACGACGACGAAGGCCCCATCCTGGCGCAGCTGCATGACGAAGTGATGCCCGCACTGGGATACACCTTTGCCGGGCCCCATCATGAGATCTACCTCAGCGACCCACGCAGGACCGCGGCGGCGCGGTTGAAAACCGTGCTGCGGCAGCCGGTGCGGCCGATCGGGCCTGATGAGGATTCCCGCAGATGACACAAGGCACAAGGAATGCCATGCGCCTGATCAGCCGACTGCTGCACTGGACCACCGTGCCCGCCGGGCGCCGCCTGATGGCCGTGCTGGGTGCTGCGCTGGTGATCGTGCTGGCCTGCAATCCGGATCTGCTGCCGTTGCTGCCGGTGGTGGATGCGCTGGGGCTGGACGTGCTGATGCTGTTGCTGGGTGCGCAGGTGGTGGCGGTACTGCCTCGGGTGCGGGAGCGGGCCGCGCGCGGGATCAGAGTGCTTGCACGCCTGATGATCGGCGCATCGGCGGGAGCAGCAGGTGGTTATCTCCGGCAGCTGGCGTGGTGGCTGGCGAAGGATGCGGGTATGACGCGGCGTTGATGGCGTCGCGCCGCTAATCGGCCAAACAAAAAGCCCCGACCAAAGGCCGGGGCTTTTCTACAACTGGTGCCGGAAACAGGAGTCGAACCTGCGACCTACGCATTACGAATGCGCCGCTCTACCAACTGAGCTATTCCGGCGGAGCACGCGATTTTACGGGCTGCGCGCCCCGACGGTCAATCCATCTGGCTCAGCCCGCCTCCACTCGGTTCGCACACACCCGCCCCTCGGCGAAATCCCGCAGGTTCCCCAGCGTGATTGCCGATATCTCCTGCAGCGCCTCTACGGTGAAGAAGCCCTGGTGGCCGGTCACCAGCACGTTGGGGAAGGTCATCAGGCGCTGGAAGACTTCGTCGTCGATGATCTCGCCGGAGAGGTCCTGGAAGAACAGCGCGCTTTCCTGCTCGTAGACGTCGATGGCCAGGTGACCCAGCCGCCGCGACTTCAGCGCGCGGATCACCGCATGGGTATCGACCAGCCCGCCGCGCGAGGTGTTGACCAGCATCGCGCCGGTCTTCATCCGCGCCAGCGAGGCGTCGTTGATCAGGTGCTGGGTATCGGGCGTCAGCGGGCAATGCAGCGACACGATATCGGCGCGCGCCAGCAGTTCATCCAGCCCAACCATGTCGCCCACGCCGGCGAAGGCCGGCGATGGATACGGGTCATGCCCCAGCACGGTGCAGCCCATGCCGCGGAAGATGCGCGCGGTAGCCAGGCCGATCTTGCCGGTGCCGACGATGCCGACCGTGCGCCCATGCAGGGTGCTGCCGAGCAGGCCATCGAGCATGAAGTTGCCCTCGCGCACGCGATTGTAGGCGCGATGGGTCTGCCGGTTGAGCGTCATCACCAGCGCCAGCGCGTGCTCGGCCACGGCTTCGGGGGAATAGGCCGGCACCCGCGCGACGAACAGGCCCAGCGCTTTGGCAGCTGCCAGGTCCACATTGTTGAAGCCGGCGCAGCGCAGCAGCACGGCGCGCACGCCCAAGGCATGCAGCGCGTGCAGTACCGGCGCGTCGAGGCGGTCATTGACGAACACGCATACCGCGGCGCAGTCCTGTGCCAACGCAGCGGTATGCACGTCCAGCGCGGCATCGAAGTACACGAATGCAAAGCCCTGCCCGGCCGCATCGCGCTGGTTGGCCTCATCGAGGAAACGACGATCGTAGGGGCGGGCACTGAAAACGGCGATCTGCATGGGCGGGCCTGGCGGGAATTCCCTGCCGACCATACCGCAGCACCTGCCCTGATGGGATGGCCCCGGCGATACGGATATCGCCGGGGCCGAGTGCCCTTTAGAACCGGTAGCCCAGGCCCAGCATCACGCCGTTCTGGATCTGCCCATCGCGGCGTTCGCCCACGTAGTCGGCCATGATCGACAGGCGCTCGCTGGCACGGCTGGTCACGCCCAGGTTCCAGGCCAGCACCTGCTCGCCCACGGCTTGGCTGCTGGCACCGAACAGCAGGTCCGGAGCTGCGGCGAAGCCGGTGCTGTAGCGGGCCTGGGTGTCACCCAGTTCCTTCTGCCAGACCACGCGCGCGCGCGGGGTGATGCGCTCGCCGTTGTTGCCTTCGAAGGTCTTGAACAGCTGCAGGCCCGCACCCACGCGAATGCTCTCCAGGCTGCCACTGCGGCCGACCAGCGCACCGGCGCCCTGCCCTTCATTGAAACGGGTGGCCGAGGTCCGTGCGTAGTCCACCACCGGCAGCAGCGGCTGGATCACCAGTCCCTTGCCGGCGGTGAAGGAGAACGCGTGTTCGACTCGCGCCGAGATCGCATCGTTGCTGTATCGGGCGCGCAGCGGCTGTTGCAGGCCATCGATGGCCGAAAGGCTGCGGCGGGTGTCATGCCGCAGATCGGTGTAGCGCACGGCCGCCGACAGATAGCCGCGCGCGTACGTGGCATCCAAGTAACCGCCCACGTCCAGCGCGCGCACATCACCGGTGAAACCGGAGCCATCGCTGGCCTTGGTCGACATGTCGGCCGCTGCCACGCTGACGCCAAGGGTGACGCGGTCATCGGCCACGCGGGTGTCGGCACCGACCACGATGCCACCGATGTTGTGGCTCAGGCCGGCCACGCCGCCGTCGGCATCGATGCGGCCATGGCTGGCGAAACCGCGCGCCCACAGGCCACGGCTGCGACCCGCTACGCCGCTGTCGCCGGCACCCTCGCCCGCCGGCTCGACCAGATGCATGGCCAGCTGGTTGAACAGGCTGCCATGGCGCATGCCCGGCTGCGCCGACACCGACTGCGCCGCCTGCGAAGCCAACCCGTCTGCATCGCCGCCACTGCGCATCGCTGCCTGGTGCTGCTGCACGACGTTGCCGATGCTGCCGATCAGTGCATTGTCGGCCAGGCGCAGGCTGGCGTGCGCGTCACCACGCAGGGCGCCAGCCTGCTGTGCGATCACATCACGGTCAGCGAACTGCAGCGCGCCGAGCAACGACTTCAGGCCGCTGTCCTGGCGGGCCGATGCAGCGGCCAGCGCGCGCCCCAGGCCGTCGCCGGAGGTGCCATTGGTGAACAGGCCCAGCTGATCGAAGCCTGGATTGGCGGTCAACCACAGGCCATCGGCGGTCTGGTTGACGTTGAAGCTGAGCAGCGAATTGTGGCGCGGGCGGAACACTTCACCGGCCGTGATGCTGGCGCTGTAACCGGCATCGCCCAGCCGCACGGCATCCTGGAAGCCCCCCTGGTAGATCGGTCCTTCCACCAGGTCGCGACGGTAGGTGCCGGCATAGAAGCCCTGGGCGACGTTCAACGCCAGGTGTGCGCCCTGCGCGATCACCAGCGCGCCCTCCTCGGAGCCGCCATCGTAGAAGCTGCCCACGCGCAGGCGGCCACTGCCGGTACCACCGGTTTCGGTAACGTCGAACAGCACCTGCCCGCCGGGCATGATGTTGACGTAGCCGTGGGTCACCAGATCACCACCACGCGGCATCAGCGTGCCGAACACGCGCAGGCGGTTGAAGCCGTCTTCGCGGTAGGACGGGCCGGTGCCATCCAGCAACGCATCGCTGTCGGTGCCGACCGATGCGATATCACCGTGGCCGACCACGATGCTGCCCGGCATCACCCGCAGTTCGGGGGTGCGCAGCGCACCACCCTCCAGTGCGATGGTGCCGTTGTCCACCAGAATGAAATCGGCGCCGGTGGTTTCGGCGGTGCGCCAGGTGGCGCCGTTGCTGACACGGATCACGCCCGCCGAACTGCCCAGGGTGGACGCATCCAGATCGGCCAGCCGCAACTGGCCGCGCAGCTCTTCCTGGAGGTCGGGATCGGCGAGCAGCTGCTGCAGCGACTGCGTGCCGATGCCGTTCGGCCCCCGCGTGGAGACGTTGTACAGGCTCACCGCGTAGTTGATGTAGGTGCTGGCCCAGTCGGTGTTCCAGCGCGCGAAATCGTCGTCGACGAAGGCCTGCAGCTGGCGCGCGGTGCGCAGGTAGCCCGGGTTGATGTCGCCGCTGACGTTGCTGGTGACATGCAGGGTGTCGCCCGGATCGCGATAGCCTGCCGTGTTGATGATGTTGTTGCCGCGGATGTCCTGGCCCGGGAACGACTCCAGCTTGCTGCCGCTGCCATCCGGATCGAAGGTGACCGACGTACCCGTGGTGCGCGCCGGGTCGCGGAATACCAGCAGGCCATTGGGTTGAACCACTTCATACAGCGCCTTGTGCAACAGGCCCGCATCCATCCCGCCGCCGTAGTTGCCTGTGTAGATCTGGGTCATGCGCGCTGACGGCGCATAGGTGATCTTGCCGCCACTGCTGGCGGCATGGATCTGCACCGAGTCGACCAGTGGCAGATCGCCGCCGAGGTAACGGTTGACGCCACCGGACTGCATGATCGAGCAGGACGAGATGCAGTGGCCGGACACGATGGTGTCCAGGCCCTGGGTGCGGATCACCGCCTGCAGCCACTCGCCGGCGATCAGCGCGCCACCATTGGATGTGCGCAGCACGACCTCGCGGATCGGACGGCCTTCAGCCTGTGCCTTGGCCAGCAGCGCGGGCAGCGCCACCACATCGGCAACGGTGACGCCGCCGCTGAGGAAGACGCGATCGTCCCGCACGTGATAATTCATTGCCATGACGTCATCAACCGCCGCCATGGCGGTGATGCCCATCAGCCCGGCCAAGGCCAGGCTCAACTTCGAATGCTTCATGTGTTCTCTCTCCACCCGCAACACACGGGTCAGGAGTTCAACGTCCGGGCGGCGCAAACTCCCCCAGCGCACCAGGCCCCGAAACATGAATGCATTCACAATGGAATCAGGGGCCATGCACACTCTTCCCCATCCGGTCATCGTCGCGTAAAACTCGAAGACGCACCCGCCACCGACGCCCGAGGCCAGCCCTGTCCGCCCCCTCTCCTCTGATCCATCGCGCGCCGGACCTGTCCGTGCCGGCGGACGCGTTCATTGCGTTCGTACGGGAAGAGCGCGCGCCGTTGTGCGCTTTCCTGCGCACGCGCGGCGTTGGGCCGGAGGATGCCGAGGACATCGCGCAGGACTGCATGGAGCGGCTGATCCGCTATCGCGCGCACAGTGCCGACGAGCTGCGGTTGCTGCTGTATCGTATCGCCCGCAACCGCCTGGCGGACCGCGGCCGCTCGTCGCAGTCGCGGCCACACCTGTCCCTCGCCGAACACGATGGCGGCGACGAGCCCTCCAGCACGTCGCCCGATCCATTGCGCCAGGCCGAGTCCGGGCAGATGCTGTCCCTGCTGCGGCAGGCCCTGTTCAAGCTGCCCGAGCGCGCGCGCGAGGTGTACCTGCTCAACCGGATCACCGGCATGAGCTATACGCAGATCGCGCGGCACTGTGGAATCACCGCCAAGACCGTGGAAAAACATATCGCCCGCGCCCTGCAGGGCCTGCGCCAGGAACTCGGATCGGATCCGCTGCACAACGACAGGGACAACGGATGAGTCACGCCAGACCCAGGGAAGACACCCTGCTGTTTGAACGCGCCAGCGCCTGGGTGGCGCGGCTGGAGGCTCCGGACTGCACGGCGGGCGAGCGCGAGGCGTTCGAGGACTGGCTGGCCGAGGACCCGGCCCATGTCAGCGCCTGGATCCAGGCCGAGACCCTGTTCCAGCGGGGCGAAGAACTGGCCGCCGACCCGTGGCTGCGCACCGCCGCAGCACGTGCGGCACGGCCGGCGCAGCGTCGCTGGCTGCCGGCAGTGGCCGCCGCCGCAGGCGTCTGCCTGGCCATCGGGATCGGCTGGATGGTCGCCATCGACGGCAACCCCACAGCGCTGCGCTATGCCAACGATTCCCACCAGCCCCGGCAGCAGACGCTGGCCGATGGCAGCGTGGCCACGCTGGATGCGGGCACCACGCTGCACGCCCGATTCGGTTGGCGCCATCGCAACCTGGTGCTGGAACGGGGCCGCCTGCAGCTGCAGGTCGCACCGTCGAGCAAGGCGCTGCAGCTGCGCGCCGGCGACAGCACCATCCGCGACATCGGCACCACCTTCCAGGTGGAGCGCCTGAACGACGGCCTGGTCGAAGTCGCGCTACTGGAAGGTGCGGTGGAAGTCAGCAATGGCGGGGCCCAGCACACCCTGGCACCCGGCCAGCAGCTGCAGGTGCTGCCCTCGGGCCGCTTCCAGCCCGGCCCGGCGCTGTCGTCCAATGCCGCTGCCGAAGGCTGGCTGCAAGGGCAGCTGGTGTTCGATGCCACGCCGCTGTCGATCGTGGTCGAGCGCATGAACCGCTACGGTCGCACGCCGCTGGTGATCGCCGATCCCGAGATCGCCAGCCTGGCCGTGAGTGGCACCTTCCGTGCCGGCGATGCGCAGGAACTGCTGTCGGCGCTGGAACTGGGCTGGTCGGTGGCTGGCCAGACGCGACCGGATGGCGCGCTGGAACTGCGCCGCACGTACTGAGGAGGCCTGCAGTGAAGGCAGTACCGGGCGCGCTGCGGGAGGGGCTGCTCCGCACCCTGTTCTGCTTCGCGCTGAGCTTTGCCGCGCTGCCCTCTGCCGATGCAGCCGAACAGGCCGGCACCCTGGAGGTCGATGTGGGTTCAGGCCCGCTCGCACCTGCCCTGCAGCAATGGGCGCGCCAGAGTGGCATCGCCCTGCTGTTCGATGCGCGTGAACTGGATGGCCTGCGTACGGCCGGCACCCATGGCCAACGCGATGCGGCCGCGGCCCTGAAGGAACTGGTCGCCGGCATGCCGGTGACCATCCTGCGCACGCCTGCCGGCGGATTCGTCGTCCGCCGCACCCGGCCAGCACCGCCATCGCCCCCGCCGGTCGCGACGCGTGCGATGCCCGCGGCACCGTCGCCGGGCAGGGTGCCCGAGACGCCACCGCAGGTCGAGCTGGCGCCGATCCATGTCACCGGCAGCCGGCTGCCGCGCACCTCCGTGCAGACCACGCTGCCGGTGACCATCATCGACCGCGATGACATCCTGCGCAGCGGTTACGGCAGCCTGTTCGACCTGCTGCGGCACTTGCCGGGCATGAACGGCCACCCGGCAATGAGCACCTCGCGCAGTGGCGATTCGCAGTACCTGCCGGTGGGTGCGGCCACCACCACCAGCCTGGACGGCATGGGACCGCGTGCGACCTTGTTCCTGGTCAATGGCCGGCGCCTGCCACGCTATCCGATGGTGTCGCTGGAACAGGGCGGACTCACCGACCTGGGGGGCATCCCGCTCAGCTTCGTCGAGCGCATCGAACTGGTGCGTGGCGGTGCGTCGGCCATCTATGGTGCCGACGCGATGTCCGGCGTGGTCAACATCATCCTGCGTGACCAGGCCGATGGCCCTGAAGCCATGCTGCAGACCGGCCTGAGCGGGCGCGGCGACGCCGGCCAGTATCGCCTGCAGGCGGCCACCGGTGGCGTGCGCGACGGAGGGGACCGCTGGTTCGCTGGCATCGACCTGCATCGCATCGACCACGTGGCCGGCGATCGCCGCAAATGGCATGCGGAAACCTCGCAGTACCTGATCGGCGCGTTCCGCGATGGGCGCTACTGGCCGGCAACGCGCTGCGAAGGGCCATTGAAACGGCGCGATGGTGCCTGCTGGTTCGACAGCGCACGCCCGCGTTCGCTGCAACCGGCCTCGGACACCGCCTCGGCCTACCTGCGCTATCGGCATGAGCGCGGCGAGGGTCGCTATGCCTACGCCGAGGCGCGGGCCAGCCACAACCGGCAGCGCTTCGACCTCGGCCCGACCGCCGTAGCCATCGGACTTTATGGGTTCACCTTCAACAGCGTGCTGCGCGAAGCCGGCAACGTGCGTCCGCATGTACGTGCCACCGATGCCGACGTCACCTTCGGCATCGGCCACGACCAGGGCCGCCGCAGCTGGGATGCCGGCATCAGCGCACAGCGCAGCGATGTCACTCTGACGACGTCCGGCACCGTGCGCGCCCAACCACTGCTGCGCGCGGCCGAGACGCTGGATTTCCTGCCCGGCTTCACCTCATTGCCGGCAGAGACCGCCGCGCAGTTGTTCCCGTCGATCCGCAACCGCGGGCGCACCGAGCAGTGGCAGGGCTGGTGGGGCATGCAGCGCGAGTTGATGCCATTGGCCGGCGGTGCTGCACAAGTGGCCACCGGCATCGACCTGCGCCAGGAACGCTGGACGTCGCATCCCGACGCGCTGCTGAGCCAGGGCGACCTGGCGCTGGGTCTGCCACAGGAACAACGCCACCTGTCACGCCGCAGTGGCGGTGCCTACGCCGAACTCGGCCTGCCATTGGCGCGCACGCTGCGTATGGACCTGGCAGCACGCTGGGACCGCGATGGCGGTTACCAGGCTTTCTCGCCCCGCGTGGGCGTACGCTGGAGCCCGACACCGCAGTGGTCATTCCTGCTTGCCACCGGGCGCGGCTACCGGGCCCCCAGCCTGTTCGAGCAACGGCGGCCGCCGGGCTATTTCGGCGCGATCGAACTACCCGCCTCCAGTGCACTGCCCGACTGCGCGCAGAGCAACGGCAACGGACGCTGCAGCGTAACCGTGGACGTGGTGGAGAACGATGCGCTGAAAGCGGAGCGGTCGCGCAGTCATTCCCTGGGTGCGACCTGGACACCGACCGATGCGTTTTCACTGTCGCTGACCCACAACATCGTCGAACTGCGCAATGAAATCCTGGCCCTGCAACCGGCCGATGCGGTGTGGAACCGCAGCACCTGGGAGCTGGACGAGGATGGACGCCTGTACAACCTGCGCCTGTCCTTCGACAACATCGGCCGCACCACGTCGCGCAACCTTGTTCTGCGCGGGGAGTACCACATCGACACCGGCAGCACCGGCCAGTGGCTGTTCTCCGTCGATGCATTGAAACAGCAGGAACTGCGCCGCGAGCGTGGCCACGAAGCGACGGTGGACCTGCGTGGCCATGTCACGCCAGCAATGGCCGCCGTGCTCAATGTGCAGTGGCAGAACAGCAACTGGGACATCGCCCTGCGCGGCAACCAGGTGGGACGCACGCGTGCCTGGCTGCCCGGTGCGGAGTGCCCGGAAGAACAGCGCGAGCAGAACCATTGCATGAATCCGCGGCAGCTGCGCTGGAACCTGCATCTGGCAAGGCGGCTGGGGCCGCGCGTGGTCGCCGCGCTGGACGTGCACAACGTGCTCGACACGCAACCGGTGAACTACCTGGTCGGCAATGGCGGCCAGATGCCGGGGCTGGACGATCCACTCGGCCGCTACTTCCTGCTGACCCTGCAGATCCGCTGAGCGTAGTACCCTACGCGCCCTGTTCCATCGGTCCCCACCACCCCATGAAGGCCTATCTCTGGTTCTGGGGCGCGTTCCTGCTGTTCTTCGCGTTGCCCTTCCCCTGCATCCTCTACTTCGGCACGTCGTGGCCGGTGCCACTGGCCGACCGCAGCGCGCCATGGCTGGCCCTGCTGCTGCTCGCGCTGTCGCTGGCCCTGTGGCTCGCGTTGCTGCTCGCCTTCCTGCACTACCTGCTGCTGGGCCCACCGCGCGCGCTGCATCGGGTGCGCACCATCCTGGCCGACGGTGAGCCACGTGAGGCGTTGATCGAACAGGCCGAGCAGACCGGCGTGCACGTGCGCGGCTTCGCGCAGTGGAAGCTGCAACTGGGCTTCCAGAACCTGTCCGGCACGCCGATCAACGAACAGATGCTGGTGGTGGACAGCAAACCGCAGCTGCAGCGTTTCGTGGCCGGCCAGCGCATCGAGGTTCGCCTGAGCCGGATGCCGGGTGCGTTCCCCAATGTGGTGCTGGACGGTGCCCAGCCCGAACTGGATGTCGCCAGCCTCTGGCGCCGCGGCGCCGGCGCGGTCATCGGCATCGTCGTGGTTGCCAGCGCCTACGTGCTCGCCTATCGGCTGCAGAGCGAGGGCCTGGGCTGGACGTTCCTGTCCTTCGGCCACCCACTGCTGGTGTGCCCGCTGGTGTTGTGCGGCTACGCCCTGGGCCTGCGCGTCCTGGGGCGCGTGCTGCATGCCGATGCACGCGGAGACGCGCTGAAGTACCGCGGCATCGGCGTGGATGCGAAGGTGCTGAAGCTGCGCCAGACCGGCACCTACCTCAACGAGCAGCCGCAGGTGGAGTTCCAGCTGGAGTACACCGACCGCGAAGGTGGCATACAGCAGGTGAGCGTGCGCCGCTTCATCCCGTTGATCGAGCTGGCCAACCTTCCACGCGAGCAGGTCACGCTGCTGTACGACCCGGAAGATCGCGGCAACGTTCGCCTGGAGGGTGTATGAAGCAGCCCCCCTCGACGCGACTGGTATTTTCGATGGTGCTGCTGTTGCTGGCCGGCGTCGCCGTTGCCGGCGGGGCACTGCAGACCCTTGCCGAAACGATGGGTCATTCGGTGCAGGATGACCGCGCAACCACGCCGATCACCACGCCTCCACCGCGCGAGCGGCCTGCTTCGCTCGCACCGATTCCCGAACCGCGGCCGATGCCGATGCCCGAACGCAGCAACCGCTTGTTCGATGCGGACTACCTGCTGGCCGCCCGCCAGGCACTGGAACAGATGCCAGCCCTGGCCGGGCACCGGTTGATGGTGTTCCACAGCATCCACTTCTACGATGATGGCCGCATCAATCTGGACCTGGTCGATCCGCAGCAACCTACGCACGTGGACAGCTACCACTTCGAGCACGGCCAGTGGCGCAAGGGCGACCCGGTCGATCCGCAGCGCTTCGCGCCCACCATCACCCTGCGCCGCAGCAGCACGGCGCTGGCCAACATCGATTTCGAGGCGGTGCCACGCGTCGCCCAGGCGCTGCAGGCGCAGCGCAACGCGCTGATGGCCACGCCGGGTGACGTCGGCCACGTCTATGTGATCGTGCGCAAGGGTGGCAGGCTGGTGTGGCTGCCGGACGAGGTCGCCGGCGATCGCCAGTCCGCACGACTCTCGTTCGACGCACAGGGCCGTTCCGGCAACGCGAACCGACGATAGTCAACGCAAAAAGGGGACGGAGGGGATTAAGTCGTTTACGCCTTGGTGCCGTCTGCGACTTAATCCCCTCCATCCCCTTTTTGCTGTTTCACCGAGCGGGCGATGGCGTACTGTGCGCCGTAGTAGGTGGACAGCACCAGCAGGCTGGCCAGTGGCAGGCCGCCGGCGAAGCGGTCCCAGGCCAGCAGCGAATCGCTGGCGACGAACAGCAGCGCACCGACGGCAGCCCAGCGTGCACTGCTGGCTTCCACGGCAGCGGGCTGTGGCCGGCGCCATTGCCGTGCCAAGGCCAACACCGCCATCGAGGCCAGCACCATCACGTACGCCAGCACCGGCATACGCATCGGTGCAGGCAGGTGCGGCCACAGCCCAAGCACATTGAGTACAGCGAACGCGCCGAGCAGGACGCTGGCGGCGAGCAGGCCACGCCCGGCACGCAGGCCCTCACGGAAGGCCACGATGTAGCAGAGGTGCGCCAGCAGGAACGCCACCAGCCCCGGTACGAACGCGTCCATCGGCAGCATCAGCGCGATGTCACCCATGCACGACAGCAGCATGCCGGCCAGCACCGCGCGCCGGTAGGACGGCTGCGCAGGATCACGCACCTGCCAGGCGATGGCAGCGATCAGCAGCGTGGTCGCCGGCTTCGCCAGCCAATGCAGCCAGCGCCCGTCACCGTGCAGGAATGCGCCGATGATGGCGAGGACCGCCATCAGAAGGATCCCGACGTCGCGCACGCGCGCTGTCATCGCGCCTTCCACAGATCCGCCAGACGGTCAGGCTTGCCGGCAATGCGCTCCAGCACCGGATACTGCAGGCCACTGTGGTAGTCGATGTTCATCGTCTCGATGCGGTCGAACTGCTTCACCAGCAGCACGATCGGCGCCTTGTCCTTGGCCGCTGTCGCCACCGCATCCTTCAAGCGCTGGCTGCTGTACTCGCGCCCGTCGACCGCGATCACCTTCATGCCGGGTGCAAGACCGGCGTTGAAGGCCGCGCTGTCCCAGATCACGTCACCGACCGTGCCGCTGTCGAGCACGGTCGCGCCCAGCGAGTACGCCAGCAACGCCGCCTTGGCGCGTTTCTCCTGTGCCTTGTAGGCGTCGTTCGGGGTATCGCGGTAGACCAGCTTCCAGCCCGCCAGTTCCAGCCCCCCGGTCAACGAACCGTGGCCGTCCAGGCGCCCGCGCAGGAACGTCGCCCAGTCGTAGGGCGCGATGCCGTTCAAGGTCGCCACCACGTCGTCGAAGGTGTACGGGTTGACGTCCCAGTCGCCGTTGCCGACGCCGAAGAACGCACGCGCGAAGTCATCCAGGCTGCGACGGTTGCCGCTCAGCGCGCGCAGCTTGCCCTCCACTTCCAGCCACAGCATCTGGCCACCGGAGTAATAGTCTTCGCTCATCTGGTAGTTGCGGTACGGCAACGTCCGGCGCTGGGCGATGGTCGGGTCGTTGGTGGTGTCCTGCAACGGGCGCCACGCCAGGCCCGGACGGCCGCGATCATAGGTCGCGGCCACATTGGCCAGCATGTCGCGTGCCTGCGCCATCGACCACAGCCCCGAGCGTGCCGCCAGCACCTGCCCCCAGAACTGGGTCTGGCCTTCGTACACCCACAGCAGGCTGTCGCCCATCGGCGTGTTGAAGTTGGCGGTGGCCAGGTCAGCGCCACGGCGGTACTTGCCGTTCCAGGAATGGGTGTACTCGTGCGGCAGCAGATCGCGCATCCAGGCGTTGTCGTCCCACTCGGTGAAGTAACCCGGGGCGGCGCTGTTCTCGCTGGAACGGTGATGCTCCAGGCCGATGCCACCAAGACGGTCGGTCAACGCCAGCAGGAATTCATAGTGGTTGTAGTGGCGCGCACCGTAGAGCTTGTCGGCCTGCTGCACCAGTGCGCGGTGCAGGGTGATCTGTGCCTCGCTCGGCTTCAGCGACTTGGCTTCGTCGGCAAACACATTGAGGTGCACCGGCACCTTCGCGCCCGGATCGAGATCGATGCGCTGGTAATGCTCGCCGGCAAACAGCGGCGAATCGACCAGGTCGTCATAGGAGATCGGCTTGAACACCACGGTGTCGCCGTCGCAGCGTGCGGTCTCCAGCGCAGTGGCGAACGACCAGCCCTTGGGCAGGGTCACGCTGGCCTGCGCCTGCAGGTCGCGTGCATCGACGCCGGCCGGATACAGCGAGTTGGCATTCCACTGCAGGTTGAGCATCTCCGGGGTCATCACCACCCGCCCCTGGCTGCCCCCCTGCGAGGACAGGAAATCGAAGTGGGCGACGATCTCGCTGACGCCCTCGGGCACGTCCACCTTGAACGCATAGACGTTGTACTGGTCGCGCTGCCAGGCCAACGGCTTGCCGTTGGCGGTCACGCGCAGGCCGGCCAGCTTGTCGATCGGGCCGGTGGGCGAATGGTTGCCGGGAATCCACTGCGGGTACAGCAGGGTCATCGGACCGGGTTTGACCGGTACGGTGGCGGTCACCTTGAAGATGCGCCGGGCCAGGTCACGCGCGTCGACATCGATGCGCAGCAGGCCGGCGGCTGCGGCATCCCCCGGCGGCGAGGCCTGCGCCAGCGCGGGCGTGGCCGCCAGCGCGAACAGCACGGACATCACCAGGGCACGAGTCTTCATCGGCAACTTCCAGCAGCGGAGAATCCTCCGATGCTAGGCCTGTGCGGTGCCCTGCCCCATGGCCAAAGGTCATGGGCGGTGCGCCCGTCAGTGCATGCCAAAGGCGTGCGAACCAAGGTTCGCACCCACCAGAGCGGTTTCGGTAGATCCACGCCATGCGTGGATGACGCGCTTCCCGGTCAGTCGACCAGGCGCAGACGCAGTTCCTTCGGCAGCGCGAACACCATCGATTCCGGCTCGCCGTCCAGCTCGGACACGCCACTGGCACCCAGCTCGGCCAAGCGTGCCAGCACGCCATCTACCAGCACCTGCGGTGCCGAGGCGCCGGCAGTCACGCCGATGTGCTGCTTGCCCACCACCCACGCCGGGTCGATCTCGTGTGCACCGTCGATCAGGTACGACTCCACGCCTTCACGGCGGGCCAGCTCGCTCAAGCGGTTGGAGTTGGAGCTGTTCGGCGAACCGACCACCAGCACCAGGTCGCAGCGCTTGGCCAGATCGCGTACGGCGTCCTGGCGGTTCTGCGTGGCGTAGCAGATGTCGTCGTTCTTCGGGCCCTGCATCGCCGGGAAACGCTCGCGCAGCGCATCGATGATGCCGCGCGTATCGTCCACCGACAGCGTCGTCTGGGTGGTGTAGGCGAAGTTGTCCGGTTGGTTGATCTGCAGCGTGGCGACCTGCTCGACATCCTCGACCAGGTAGATCTGGCCGGTACCGGCTTCGCGGTTCCACTGGCCCATGGTGCCTTCCACTTCCGGGTGACCGGCATGGCCGATCAGCACCACGTCACGGCCGGCACGGCAGTGGCGGGCGACTTCGAAGTGGACCTTGGTCACCAGCGGGCAGGTCGCATCGAACACCTTCAGGCCACGACGCTCGGCCTCCTGGCGCACGGCCTGGGACACGCCATGCGCGCTGAAGATCACCGTGTTGTTGTCCGGCACTTCATCGAGCTCCTCGACGAAGATCGCGCCGCGCTGCTTCAGGTCGTCGACCACGAAGCGGTTGTGCACCACTTCATGGCGGACGTAGATGGGCGCGCCCAGCGTTTCGATCGCGCGCTTGACGATCTCGATCGCACGATCGACACCGGCACAGAAACCACGCGGGTTGGCGAGCAGCACATCCATCAGTTCAATCTCCCGGCAGCGGCCGGCTTACGGTTTCGGATTGGCATTATCCGCCTTTTTGGCGGACTTGCCGTCGAACAGGCCAAACAGGGCGATGCCGATGGCACCCACCACGATGGCCGAATCGGCGATGTTGAACGAGGGCCAGGTGTAGCTGCCCACGTACCACTGGATGAAATCGACCACGTGGCCGTGCACCTGGCGGTCGATCACGTTGCCGATGGCGCCGCCGATGATCAGTGCATACGGCACCGCAGCCTTCCAGTTGCCGCGGGCGGTACCGCGCAGCCACCAGGCCATCAGCCCGCTGATGGCGATCGCCAGCGCTGTGAAGAAGTACTTCTGCCAACCACCGGCGTCGCTCAGGAAACTGAATGCCGCGCCGGTGTTGTAGGTGCGGTACCAGTTCCAGAAGCCGTCGATGACCACCACTGGCTGGAACTCCGGCAGGCTCGACAGCACCCAGGCCTTGGACCACTGGTCCAGGCCGATGATGGCCGCCGACAGCAGCAGCCAGACCAGGGCGTTCGGATGTGGACGGGGCGCGGCCATCAGAACCAGCTCCGCACTTCGCCGGCGCCGGTCACGTTGCTCACGCAGCGGCCGCACAGTTCCGGATGGTCGGCGTTGCTGCCGACGTCGGCGCGGTGGTGCCAGCAGCGCACGCACTTGGCCTTGGTGGTCGGCTGGGCGCTGACGAACACCTCGTCGGTGGTCGCCGGGCGCACCTGCACGTCGCCACTGATGAACAGGAAACGCAGTTCATCGGCCAGCGGCTGCCAGCGCGCGGCCTGCTCTTCGCTGGCGGCGATGGTGATCTCCGCCTCCAGTGCAGCACCGATCGCACCGTTGGCGCGCATCGGCTCGAGCACCTTGGCCACCTGCTCGCGCACGGCCAGCAGCTGGTCGAAGTCGGCGGCGTTGAGCTGGGCTTCCGCCGGCAGCGGCGCCAGGCCGTCGTACCAGGTGGTGAACAGCACATGGCCGGCATGTTCGCCCGGCAGGTAACCCCACAGCTCGTCGGCGGTGAAGGTCAGGATCGGCGCCACCCAGCGGGTGAACGCTTCAGCGATGTGGTACATCGCGCTCTGCGCCGAACGGCGACCGTGTGAATCGGTCGGCATGGTGTACAGGCGGTCCTTGGTCACGTCCAGGTACAGCGAGCCCAGGTCCACGCTGCAGAAGTTCAGCAGCAGCTGCACGATCTCGGCCATGTTGTAGCCGTCGTAAGCCGCCTTGATCTTCTCCTGCAGCTCCCAGGCGCGATGCACGATCCAGCGGTCCAGCGCGACCATCTGCTCGAGCGGTTGCAGGTGCCGGGCCGGATCGAAACCGTCCAGGTTGCCGAGCAGGAAGCGTGCGGTGTTGCGCAGGCGGCGGTAGGCGTCAGCATTGCGCTTCAGGATTTCCTGCGACAGCGACATCTCGTTGCTGTAGTCGGCCGAGGCGATCCACAGGCGCAGGATGTCCGCGCCCAGCTTGTTCATGATGTCCTGCGGCTCGATGCCGTTGCCCAGCGACTTGGACATCTTGCGGCCGTGCTCGTCCACGGTGAAGCCGTGGGTGAGGCACTGCTTGTACGGCGCGCGCTTGTCGATCGCCACGCCGGTCAGCAGCGAGGACTGGAACCAGCCGCGGTGCTGGTCGGAGCCTTCCAGGTACAGGTCGGCCGGCTTGCCGAAGCCACGCGCGGCGAGCACGCCTTCATGGGTCACGCCCGAATCGAACCAGACGTCGAGGATGTCGGTGACCTTCTCGTAGTCGGCCGCTTCGGCGCCGAGCAGCTCGGCGGCGTCCAGCGAGTACCACACATCGATGCCCTCGGCTTCGACGCGGTCGGCAACCTGCTGCATCAGCTCCACCGAGCGCGGGTGGATCTCGCCGGTCTGGCGATGGGTGAACAGTGCGATCGGTACGCCCCAGGTGCGCTGGCGCGAGATGGTCCAGTCCGGGCGACCGTCGACCATGCTCTGGATGCGCGCCTTGCCCCAGGTCGGGAACCAGCCGACAGTGTCGATCGCAGCCAGCGCATCGCTACGCAGGTTGGCCTTGTCCATCGAAATGAACCACTGCGGGGTGGCGCGGAACACCACTGGCGTCTTGTGGCGCCAGCAATGCGGGTAGCTGTGGCGGATCGGGTGGAAGGCCAGCAGCGCGCCGCTGTCGCGCAGCACGCCGACGATGGCCTCCTGCGCCTTCCACAGATGCTGGCCGGCCAGCACCACCTCACCGGCCGGCGGGGTCGATTCCAGGTACACGCCACGGCCGTCGATCGGGGTCACCTGCCCGGCGTTGTACTTGTCCAGCAGGCCGTACTTCTGGCTGACCACGAAGTCTTCCTGGCCGTGACCGGGGGCGGTGTGCACCGCACCGGTACCGTCCTCGTCGGAGACGTGGTCGCCGTTGAGCAGCGGGATGTCGCGCTGCGGATAGAACGGATGCGCCAGCAGCTGGTTCTCCAGTGCCGCACCGGTGGTTTCACCGTGCAGCACCACGCTCTCGACGCCGTAGCGCTGCAGCGCGCGCTCGGCCAGGGCCGCGGCCAGCACCAGCCAACGGCGCTTGCCGTTGTGGGCCGGGCCCTCGGCCAGCACGTAGTTGATTTCCGCACCCAGCGACACCGCCAGCGAGGCCGGCAGCGTCCACGGCGTGGTGGTCCAGATCGGTACAGCCACTTCGACGTCGGCCGGCACGCCCACGCCGAACGCTTGGCCGATGGCCTGCGCGTCACGCGCGGCGTAGGCCACGTCGATCGCCGGCGATTCCTTTTCCTGGTACTCGATCTCGGCCTCGGCCAGCGCCGAACCGCAGTCGAAGCACCAGTACACCGGCTTGGCGCCGCGCACCAGGTGTCCGTTGGCCACGACCTTGGACAGCGCACGGATCTCGTTGGCTTCGAAGTCGAAGCTCAGGGTCTTGTACGGGTTGTCCCAGTCACCGGTCACGCCCAGGCGCTTGAAGTCCACGCGCTGGATGTTGATCTGCTCTTCGGCGAACTCGCGGCACTTCTGGCGGAATTCGACGGCGTCGAGCTTGGTGCCGACCTTGCCCCACTTCTTTTCGACCGCGATCTCGATCGGCAGGCCATGGCAGTCCCAGCCCGGCACATAGGGCGCATCGAAGCCGGCCAGGTAGCGCGACTTGACGATGATGTCCTTCAGGATCTTGTTGACCGCGTGACCCAGGTGGATGCGGCCGTTGGCGTACGGCGGGCCGTCATGCAGCACGAACAGCGGGCGGCCGGCGGCGTTGTCACGCAGCTGCTGGTAGAGCCCCTGCGCTTCCCACCGCGCCAGAATGCCCGGCTCGCGCTTGGGCAGGTCGCCGCGCATCGGGAATTCGGTGGCTGGCAGGTTCAGGGTGGTCTTGTAGTCCTGGCTCACGCAGTGGCTCGCAATCTATGTTCGGAAAGGAGGGCGCGCGCCTGTTCGGCGTCGCGGTGCATCTGGTCGGTCAGTGCCGCCAGATCATTGAATTTCTCTTCGTCGCGCAGCTTGGCGACAAACTCCACGTCGATGTGGCGCCCGTACAGGTCGCCCTGGAAATCGAACAGGTGGGCCTCCAGCAGCGGCTCCACGCCGTCCACCGTCGGCCGGGTGCCGAAGCTGGACACCGACGGCCACGGCTGGTCGAACACGCCATGCACCCAGGTTGCGTAGATGCCCGACAGCGCCGGCGTCTTCGGGAAGCGCAGGTTGGCGGTGGGGAAGCCCAGCGTACGGCCAAGCTGGCGACCGCGCACCACCCGCCCGCTGATCGCGTAGGGGCGGCCGAGCAGGTCGTTGGCGCGGGCGAAATCGCCCCCCTGCAGCAGCCGGCGGATGCGGGTGCTGGAAATGCGCTCGCCATGCAGGTCCACCGCTTCAATCTCGCCGGCGCTGAAGCCCAGTTCGGCGCCCATCTCCTGCAGCAGTGCCAGATCACCGCGGCGGCGGTTGCCGAAGCAGAACTCCGGCCCGATCCAGACTTCGCGGGCGCCCAGCCGGTGCACCAGCAACTGGCGCACGAAGGTCTCGGCCGGCATTGCCGCCATCGCCGCATCGAAACGCAGCAGGCCGATCGCATCGACGCCGAGCTCGCGCAGGATCTCGACCTTGCTGCGCGCCAGGGTCAGCCGCGGCGGCGGCGTGCCCTGGGCGAAGAATTCACGCGGCAGCGGTTCGAATGCCACGGCCACTGCGGCCACGCCCAAGGCGCGCGCGCGGGCGACCGCGTGGCGGACCAGCGCACGATGGCCCAGGTGAAGGCCGTCGAATGCACCGATACAGACCACGCTTCCGTTGGGGAACAGCTCCCCGCCCTCGACGCTTCTGAACAGCCTGCTCATCAACTCTCGTTCCGGCCCGACCGGGGCCGCCGCTTCAATGGTGTAACCCTGAAGTATAGCCGCCACGGGCCGCGATCAATGCCCGCGCAGGTCGCGCGGGCGGAAGCCCATCGCCAGCATGGCCACCGCATAGGTCGCGCCGCCGCCGCCGACCAGCAACGCCAGGGCACCGATCCGCTCCCACACACGCATCGCGGAGAAGCCCGGCAGCCAGTGCAGCAGCGCCAACAGCACGCCAACCATGGCCGCGCAGGCCAGCACCAGGCGCAGCAGATAGCCGCCCCAACCCGGCCGGCGCTGGTAGACATCGGTCTTGCCCAGCCAGTACCACAGCAGGCCCAGGTTCAGGTAACTGGACAGCGCGCTGGCGATGCCCAGTGCCAGGTGCAGGCCCGGCTGCTTGCCGATGGCCGCCATCACGCCCTGCGCCTTCAGCGCGTCGGGCACCATCACCTGGTACAGCACGGCCAGCAGGGCGAAGTTGAACACCATGTTGGCCACCAGCGCCGCCACCCCGGCGCGCACCGGGGTCTTGGTGTCCTGGCGGGCGTAGAAGGCCGGCAGCACCACCTTCAGCAGGGCGAATGCCGGCAGGCCGAAGCTCAGGCCGTACACCGACAGCGCGGTCATGCGGGTGTCGAAGGCGCTGAACTGGCCGTGCTGGAAGATGGTCGCGATCAGCGGCTCGGCCAGCAGCAGCAGGCCCAGCATGGCCGGCACCGAGATCAGCAGGGTCATGCGCAGGCCCCAGTCCAGCGAACGCGAGAAGCCCTCGCGGTCGGTGCTGACATGGTGGCGGGCCAGCGCCGGCAGGATCACCGTGCCCAGGGCCACGCCGAACACGCCCAGCGGCAGCTCCAGGAAGCGGTCGGCCAGCGACAGCCAGGACTGCGAGCCGTCGGTCAGCTTGGCCGCGATCACCGTATCCAGCAGCAGGTTGATCTGCGCCACCGAGGAACCAAACAGGGTCGGCACCATCAGCGTCATGACCTTGCGCACGCCCGGGTGGCGCCAGCCCCAGCGCGGCAGGGTCAGCAGGTTGATGCCCTTCAGCGAGGGCAGCTGGAACAGCAACTGCAGGATGCCGGCGGCCAGCACTGCCCAGCCCAGCGCAAGGATCTGCTTTTCCGGCGTGCCGCCCAGCCGCGGTGCCAGCCACAGCGCGCCGGCGATCATGCACAGGTTGAGAATGACCGGGGTCAGCGCCGGCATGGCAAAGCGCTGGAAGCTGTTCAGCGCACCACCGGCCAGTGCGGTCAGCGAGACGAACAGCAGGAACGGGAAGGTCAGGCGGAACAGGTCGACCAGCAGGCCCTGCTTGACCGGGTCGGTATCAACGCCGCTGGAGAAGACCGAGGCCAGCTGCGGCGCGAAGATCAGCGCCAGTGCGGTGACCAGCATCAGCACCCCGCCCAGGGTACCGGCGGTGCGGGACATCAGTTCGCGCAGCTCGGCGTGGCTGCGGGTTTCCTTCACTTCCGTGAACACCGGCACGAAAGCGGTGGCAAAAGACCCTTCGGCGAACAACCGGCGCAGGAAATTGGGTACCCTGAAGGCGACCCAGAAAGCATCAGTGATGGCGTTGGTGCCGAACGTGGTGGTCACCACGAAGTCCCGGACAAGTCCGAGAACGCGCGAGACCATGGTCATGCTGCTGAACGACAGCAGGCCCCGCAACAACTTGGGTGAACTCACTCAGCGTCCCTCTTGACAATCGACTTGACGTGCATTTCTTACGCCATCATACTAGCTAGCTTGCTGTTCCCATAACACCGATTTTTTCAGGAAACCACCACCGTGGCCAATATCAAGTCCGCCAAGAAGCGCGCCAAGCAGACCGTCGTGCGCAACGCGCGCAACGTGGCTCAGCGCTCGATGCTGCGCACCGCTGTCAAGAAAGTGATCAAGGCGCTGGACGCCAACGATGCCGCCGGCGCCGAAGCCGCCTTCGCCGTTGCCCAGCCGATCCTGGATCGCTTCAGCGCGCGTGGCCTGATCCACAAGAACAAGGCTGCTCGCCACAAGAGCCGCCTGAACGACCGCATCAAGGCCCTCAAGGCCGCCTGATCCGGCGTTGCCGCCCTACCCTTCGGGGTTGGGCTGCAGACAAAAGCCCGGCCCCGGCCGGGTTTTTTGTTGCCAGCGATCCACGGGGTCCGCGCGATCCGGCAGTGCCGGGCCCGGGGCCCCCCCCCCCCGCCCCCGCCGCCCCCCGGCGGGCCCCCCCCGGGCACAAAAAAAACCCCCCCCCCCGCGGGTTTTTCCCAGCAAACCCAAAAACATTTACTGGGTGCGGGGGGGGTCGGTCTTTTTTTTCTTGGGGCTCTCCAATTTGGCTGTTTTGGGGGTGTTTATGGGTTCGGGGGGTGCGGGCCCGAGGGG
>NZ_JBAWUK010000037.1:0-8867 GCF_037079935.1 Stenotrophomonas maltophilia group sp. Smal12
TGAAATCTGGATATATTTCTCTAACCCGAGGTGGGTATGGTGGGTTGTGGTTGGGCGGGGGGTGTTGTGTATAAAACAGGCCCTGTTTTTTAACCAACGCGGCGGGGGGTTGGGGCCGCCCGCGCCCCCCAACGGGGGGGGCCGACAGCGAAAACGGCCCCCCCCGCGCCCGCCACTACCCTGTGAATTCACCGCTACAATTGCCACCGCACTCCGGCATGAAGATCCCTGCCCCTTGGACACCCCTGCATTGCTGGCCGCCAGCGGCCTGAGCTTCTCCCGCAATGACGAGCCGGTGTTCGGCCCGCTGGACTTCCATGTGGACGCCGGCGAAGCCCTGCTGGTGCAGGGTGGCAATGGCGCCGGCAAGACCACCCTGCTGCGCGTGCTGGCCGGCCTGGCCCGGCCCGGGGCCGGCCAGGTGCGGATCGACGGCAAGCCGGCCAGCAACGCCGAGCGTGCGCGCTATGTCGCCTATCTCAGCCACCTGCCGGCGCTGAAGCCGGACCTCGACACGCTGGAGAACCTGCACTTCCTGTGCGGCCTGCACGGCCGCCGTGCGCGGCAGATGCCCGGCAACGCGCTGGCCATCGTCGGCCTGGCCGGTTACGAGGACACTCTGGTACGCCACCTGTCGGCCGGGCAGAAGCGGCGGCTGGCACTGGCGCGCATCTGGCTGTCGCCGGCGCCACTGTGGCTGCTCGACGAACCCTACGCCAACCTCGACCTGGAGGGCATCACTCTGGTCAACCGGATGATTTCGGCGCACCTGCGCGCCGGTGGCGCTGCGCTGGTCACCACCCACGGCGCCTATGCCGCACCGCCGGTGCGCACCCGCCAGCTCGACCTCGGCGGTGCCGCATGATCGCGCCGGGCACCGAACCGGGCCTGTGGCAGACCGCGGGCGCCCTGCTCAAGCGCGACCTGCGCCTGCTCTGGCGCCGCCGCGGCGACGCGCTGCAACCGCTGCTGTTCGCGGTGCTGGTAGTGGTGCTGTTCGCGCTGGCCCAGGGTCGTGAGCCACAACTGCTGGCCGCCACCGCCGGCGCGGTGCTGTGGCTGGCCGTGCTGCTGGCGGGACAGCTGTCGCTGGATTCGCTGTTCCGTTCCGACGCCGAAGATGGCTCGCTGGAACAGTGGCTGCTGGCGCCGGTGCCGCTGGCCTGGCTGGTACTGGTGCGCGTGCTGCTGCACTGGGCCACCACGGCACTGCCGCTGATCGTGGTCAGCCCGCTGCTGGCCGAAATGCTGCATCTGCCGCATGACCAGCTGCCGATGTTGCTGGCATCGTTGCTGCTGGGAACGCCGTTGCTGAGCCTGATCGGTGGCGTGGTCGCTGCACTGACCGTTGGCATCCGGCGCTCTGGTATTCTCGTGGCGTTGCTGTCGTTGCCGCTGTACGTGCCGGTGCTGGTGTTCGGCGCAGGCAGCCTGGCGGCAGCCGGGCGCGGGCAGGATCCGGTCGGTGCGCTGCTGATGCTGGGCGCCGGCCTGCTGGTCGCGCTGGTGCTGGCGCCGCTGGCCACCGCCGCTGCAATACGTATTTCTCTGAGTTGACCGAGCTGAGAGCCAATCCACCCCTGCTGGATAGCCGCCACGCATGAATCCGATTGTCCGCTGGTTCCACCAACTCGGTTCGCCTCCCACGTTCGACCGTTTCGCTGCCCGCTGGTCGCGGGTGTTCTACCTCGCCGCAGTGCCGGTGCTGCTGGTCGGCATGTGGCAGGCGCTGCTGGTGGTGCCGCCGGAAGCCAAGCAGCTGGACAGCTTCCGCATCCTCTACATCCACGTCCCCAGTGCCTGGATGAGCCTGTTCGTGTTCGCGCTGATGGCGCTGTATGCCGCGATCGCGCTGATCTGGCGGATCAAGGTCTGCGAGATCCTGGCCATGGCCTGCGCGCCGATGGGCGCCGGCTTCACCCTCATCACCCTGCTGACCGGCAGCATCTGGGGCAAGGGCACCTGGGGCACCTGGTGGGACTGGGACCCGCGCATGACCAGCGAACTGGTACTGCTGTTCCTGTACCTGGGCGTGATCGGCCTGTACCACGCCATCGAAGACCGCCGCAGCGCCGCGCGCGCCGCTGGCCTGCTGGCCATTGTAGGTGTCAGCCTGCTGCCGGTGATCCGCTATTCGGTGGACTGGTGGGGCGGCCTGCACCAGCGCCAGTCGATCAACGTGTTCGGTGAATCGGCGATCAGCAGCGCGATGATCGCGCCGCTGTGGTGGATGGTGATCGGCACCAAGTTCTGGTTCGCCGGTTCGGTGCTGGCCAAGGCCCGCGCCGACAATCTCGACCGCGAGGCCGGCAAGGCCTGGGTCGGCGGCCGTGTCGATGCCGCGCGCGCCACCCGGGAGGCCCAGCCATGACACACCTGCCCTATGTGATCGGCGCCTACGCCGTATTCGTGCTGGTGCTCAGCGCCGATGCCCTCGGTTCGTGGCTGCGCCTGCGCGTGGCGCGCCGGCTGGCACTGGCCCGCCAGCAGCGGCAGCAGACCCGCGCTGGCAGGCAGGACGCTGCGACGCCGCTGTCGACGGAGCTGGAACGATGACCCCGGTGCAGCGTCGCCGCCTGGTGTGGGTGCTGCTGGCCCTGCTCGCCTCCGGCCTGGCCACCGCGCTGGTGGCGATGGCGCTGGAACGCAACATCGCCTACCTGTACACCCCTTCGGAAGTGCTGCGCGGCGATGTCGATGCACAGTCGCGTTTCCGCTTGGGCGGCATGGTGGTAAAGGGCTCCTTCAACCGCCCGGTCGGCTCGCTGGAGGCGCGCTTCGACGTGACCGACGGCGATGCACAGCTGGCGGTGACCACCTCGCGGATCCTGCCGGACATGTTCGCCGAAGGCACCGCGGTGGTCGCCAGTGGCCGCCTGCAGGACGGCGTCTTCGTCGCCGACGAAGTGCTGGCCAAGCACGATGAGAAGTACGTGCCGAAGGAAGTGGCCGACAAGATGGGCGATGCCCATCGCAAGCACGACGTGCCGGTGACGGCCCCCGAGGTGCGCTGAGTGCTGCCCGAACTGGGTCAGATCCTGCTGTTGTGTGCGTTGCTGGCCTCGCTGCTGCAGGCCGGCCTGCCGCTGGCCGGTGCGCATCGCAACAACGCGGCATGGATGGCAGTGGCGCGGCCTGCCGCCTTCGCGCAGTTGCTGCTGTTGGCCGGCGCCTTCGCGGTGCTGACCACCGCGTTCGTGCAGCAGGATTTCTCGGTGCGCTATGTGGCCGAGAACTCCAATTCGCTGCTGCCGCTGATCTACCGCTATTCGGCGGTGTGGGGCGCGCACGAGGGCTCGCTGCTGATGTGGGCGCTGGTGCTGGCATTGTGGACCGGCGCGGTGGCGCTGTTCTCGCGGCACCTGCCGGCACCGGTGCAGGCGCGCGTACTGGCGGTGATGGGCATTGTCAGCGTCGGCTTCCTCGCCTTCCTGATCTTCACCTCCAATCCGTTCCTGCGCCTGAACCCGGCACCGCTGGAAGGCCGCGACCTCAATCCGCTGCTGCAGGATCCGGGGCTGATCATCCATCCACCGATGCTGTACCTGGGCTACGTAGGCTTCGCGGTGCCCTTCGCATTCGCGGTAGCGGCGCTGCTGGAAGGTCGCGTGGATGCGCGCTGGCTGCGCTGGACGCGGCCGTGGACCAACGTCGCCTGGGGCTTTTTGACCCTGGGCATCGCACTGGGCAGCTGGTGGGCCTACTACGAGCTGGGTTGGGGCGGCTGGTGGTTCTGGGACCCGGTGGAAAATGCCAGCTTCATGCCGTGGCTGGTCGGTGCGGCACTGATCCATTCACAGGCCGTCACCGAAAAGCGCGGCACCTTCGGCAGCTGGACCCTGCTGCTGGCGATCGCCGCCTTCGCGCTGTCGTTGCTGGGCACCTTCCTGGTGCGCTCGGGCGTGCTGACCAGCGTGCATTCGTTCGCTGCCGATCCCTCGCGCGGCCTGTTCATCCTGGTGTTCCTGTCGGTACTGGTGGGCGGCAGCCTGCTGCTGTATGCGCTGCGTGCCAGCCAGCTGAACGTGGATGCCGATGATCCGCGCCGTGGCTTCACCGCCACCTCGCGCGAGACCCTGCTGCTGGCGAACAACCTGCTGCTGGCCACCGCCTGCGCGATGGTGTTGCTCGGCACGCTGTACCCGCTGCTGGCCGATGCGCTGTCGCTGGGCAAGATCTCGGTCGGTCCGCCCTACTTCGGCAGCCTGTTCCTGCTGCTGATGGCACCGATGATCCTGTTGCTGCCGTTCGGCCCGCTGGTGAAATGGCAGCGTGACCAGCCCTCGCGCGCCTTCGCGCTGCTGGCACCCTGGCTGGGCCTGGCGGTATTGCTGGGCGCGCTGGTCTGGTGGCAGGCACCGCAGAATGGCTGGAAGGCCGGCATCGGCGTCGCCGCTGCGGCCTGGGTCGCACTCGGCACCGCACGCTTCGTCTGGCAGCGCCTGCGCGGCAACGGCCGCTTCACCGCCGAAATGCTCGGCATGATCGTCGCCCACGCCGGCATCGCCGTGTTCCTGGCCGGCGCCCTGCTGGTCGAAGCGCTGAACGTGCAGCGCGAAGTGGCGCTGGCACCGGGGCAGCAGCTGGTGGTCGGTCGCTACGAAGTCCGCTTCGAAGGCGTGGACCATCGCGAAGGGCCGAATTTCATCGCTGATCGGGGCCACCTGTGGGTGTTCCGCAACGGCCGCGAGCAGGCCCTGCTGCATCCCGAGAAGCGCCAGTACGCCAGTGGCGGCCAGGTGATGACCGAGGCCGGCATCGATGCACGCTTCGACGGTGATGTCTACGTGGCATTGGGCGAGCCGCTGGGCAACAATGCATGGGCGGTCCGGGTGCACATCAAGCCGTTCGTGCGCTGGATCTGGCTCGGCGCGCTGCTGATGGCCCTGGGCGGATTCATCACCGCCGCCGACCGCCGTTTCCGTCGTCCGTAGGAGTTCCCATGTCCGAGTCCCCCGCCCCGCGCCCCTCCCGCCCGCTGCCGCCGGTAGCCATCGTGATCGGCGTGCTGTTCTTCTTCGGCCTGCTCGGGCTGATGATCTACGGGGTGATGAAATCGGGCGACCCGCAGCGCGACGTGCTGCCGTCGGCGCTGATCGACAAGCCGGCGCCGGCGTTCGCGCTGCCGGTGCTGCATGACCCGGAAATGATCGTACACAGCGACGAGCTGCGCGGCGCGCCCTATCTGCTGAACGTCTGGGGCAGCTGGTGCGCGGCCTGCCGCGAAGAACACCCGGTACTGACCCGCTTTGCCGAGAGCAAGCGCGTGCGCGTGATCGGCTACAACTGGAAGGATGATCCGACCGACGCGCTGCACTGGCTGGAGCAGCTGGGCAACCCGTTCATGGTGGTGCTTAGCGACGTCGAGGGCCGCACCGCGATCGACTGGGGCGTGACCGCTGCGCCAGAAACCTTCCTGGTTGATGGCAGCGGCATCGTGCGCTGGAAGTACAGTGGCGCGATGACCCAGCGCGTGATCGATGAGAAGCTGATCCCGGCACTGGAGAAGATCGAGAAGGCCCAGGGCAGTGCCGGCAACACCCTGCATACGGCGCCCTGAGCCGATGCGCTGGCTGCTGGCGCTGCTGCTCCTGATGCTGCCGCTGGCCGTGCTGGCCCAGCAGCCGCTGCACGATCCGCAGCCGCTGCAGTTCCGCGACGATGCCGAGGAGCGCCGCTTCCATGACCTGGCCGCACAACTGCGCTGCGTGCAGTGCCAGAACCAGTCGCTGGCCGATTCGAACGCACAGATCGCGCAGGACCTGCGTCGCGAGGTGCTGCAGCTGATGCAGCAGGGCCACGACGACGCACAGATCAAGCAGTTCCTGGTCGCCCGCTACGGTGAGTTCGTGCTCTATCAACCACCGTTGCAGCCGGGCACCTGGCTGCTGTGGGGTGGCCCCCTGCTGGTGCTCGGCGCCGGTGCACTGGTGGTGCTGGGCATCGTCCGCCGACGTGGACGCACCGTCGGCGCGGCGCCGGCCGGCAAGGCCGATGAAGGAGACGAATGGTGAACCATTGGCTGCCGGTGCTGGCCGGCCTGGTTGCAGCGCTGATGGCAGCACTGGTGCTGTGGCCGCTGCGCCACCACGGTCGTCGCGGTTTCGTGGTCGGCGTTTTCGCACTGGGCGTGGCCGGTGCCTGCCTGTACCTGCTGGTCGGTGATCCGCGTGCAGCACAGGTACAGCCGACGCCGTCGGTGGCCACCCTGCGCGATGGCGTGCAGGCCCTGCAGGATGCACTGAAGCGCGACCCTCAGCGTGCCGATGGCTGGGCATTGCTCGGGCGTTCGCAGGCCGAACTGGGCAATGCCTCAGCTGCGGCAGACGCCTTCGCGAAGGCCGCCGAATTGGCACCGGATGATCCGGGCGTGCTGGTGGAAGCCGCGCAGGCGCGCGCGCAGGCTGATGCCGGCAAGCAGTTCGATGACACCGCGATGACCTGGTTGCAGCAGGCACGTACACAGGCCCCCGACGCCGAGCGCGCCAGCTGGCTGCTGGGCATCGCCCTGCGGCAACGTGGAAGGAATGCCGAGGCTGCGGACGTGTGGAGCGGCCTGCTGCCGCGACTGGAACCGGGTGCCGCGCAGGCGCTGCAGGCGCAGATCGCGATTGCCCGCGAGGCCGCCGGCCATGCGCCCGATGCTGGCGTTGCGGCGCCACCGGCGCTGCTGCAGGTGCGCGTGCAGCTGCCGGCACTGAACAACGCCGAGTGGCCCGCCAGCACCCAGGTGTTCGTGCTGGCCCGTGCCGTCGGCGGCCCGCCGATGCCGGTGGCCGCTCGCAAGCTGCCGCTGAGCGGATTCCCGGACACGGTCGGGCTGGGCGACGGTGACAGTCCGATGCCAACCGCACCGCTGTCGGCCCACCGCGAAGTGGAAGTGCTGGCACGCATCTCGCGTACTGGTAGCGCCAATCGCAGCGAGGGCGACCTGCAGAGCGTTCCAGTGAAGGTAAGCCTGCCGCATGAAGGCGTGGTGGAACTGCGGTTTCCCTGACTTGTAGAGCCGAGCCCACGCTCGGCTGCGATTGGGTTGCCGGCGCCCGCCAGCCGAGCATCGGCTCGGCTCTACAGCAGATCCACGCCATGCGTGGATACGACGGTCCGGTCCGCGTCCACCCGCTGCTGGAATCCAGCGTGTCGCCAGCTCCACATGCCGCCCCGCTAGAATGCGTGCATGACCGAATTCATCCCGCCCGGCACCCGCTTCCACGCCCTGCCTTCGCCGTTCCCGTTCAAGCGCGGTGGCGCCCTGCACGGCGCGCGCGTGGCCTACGAGACCTGGGGAACGCTGGCGGCCGATGCCAGCAATGCGATCCTGATCGTGACCGGCCTGTCCCCAGACGCGCATGCAGCGGCCAACGAGGCCAACCCGGCACCGGGCTGGTGGGAAGCGATGGTTGGCCCCGGCAAGCCGATCGATACCAACCGCTGGTTCGTGGTATGCGTGAATTCGCTGGGCAGCTGCAAGGGCTCGACCGGCCCCGCTTCGCTCAACCCGGCCAACGGTGAGCCCTACCGCCTGGACTTCCCCGAGCTGTCGATCGAAGACGGTGCCCGCGCCGCCGTCGACGTCGTGCGTGCACTCGGTATCGAGCGGCTGGCCTGCGTGGTCGGCAACTCGATGGGCGGCATGACGGCCCTTGCCATCCTGATGCTGCATCCGGGCATCGCGCGCAGCCACGTCAACATTTCCGGCAGCGCGCAGGCACTGCCGTTCTCGATTGCGATCCGCTCGCTGCAACGCGAGGCGATCCGCCTCGACCCGCGCTGGAATGGCGGCCACTACAACGACGCCGAGTACCCCGAGTCCGGCATGCGCATGGCGCGCAAGCTGGGCGTGATCACCTACCGCTCGGCGCTGGAGTGGGATGGCCGCTTCGGCCGCGTGCGGCTGGATTCGGACCAGACCGACGACGATCCGTTCGGCCTGGAATTCCAGGTGGAAAGCTATCTGGAAGGCCACGCACGGCGCTTCGTGCGTTTCTTCGATCCCAACTGCTACCTGTACCTGAGCCGCTCGATGGACTGGTTCGACCTGGCCGAGTATGCCGACGGCAACGTGCTGGCCGGGCTTGCGAAGATCCGTGTGGAGAAGGCGCTGGCGATCGGCGCCAACACCGACATCCTGTTCCCCGTGCAGCAGCAGCAGCAGATTGCCGATGGCCTGCGCGCCGGCGGTGCCGATGCGCACTTCATCGGCCTGGAATCGCCGCAGGGCCACGACGCCTTCCTCGTCGATTTCGAGCGTTTCGGCCCGGCCGTGCGCGGCTTCCTCGACGCGCTGTAAGTGGCGTGGCGGCGTAATCTCGCGCTGGCTGCCTTCGGCGCGTTGATCGCGCTGATGATCAGCGGCGTGCTGCCGCTGTGGCTGGGCGGCTGGTGCGTGCTGGCCAGCGCGGTGTCGTTCGGGCTCTATGGCCATGACAAGCGCGCGGCGCAGCGAAAGCAGTGGCGGATTCCCGAGCGCACCCTCCAGCTGCTGGCCTTTGCCGGTGGTTGGCCCGGCGCGCTGCTGGGCCAGGCGATGTTCCGCCACAAGCACCGCAAGGCCGCGTTCCAATGGGTGTTCTGGCTGTGCGTGCTGGCCAACGTGGCCTCGATCGCGGTACTGCTGCGCGAATTTTCGCGATAACCCTCGCCATCGGTAGTGGGGGGGGGGGGGGGGGGGGCCCCCCCGCCGCCGTAGTGGGGGCCGCGGCCCCGCGGCCGGCCGCCCGCCGCGGTGATGGTCCCCAAAAACCCACACGCCTCCCCGCCCGGGCCGTGGCCCCCCCGTCCCTGTGGGGGTGGGGGGGGTGTTTTTTTTTAAAAATATTACCTCGGGCAGCCATCTCGAGTTGTTTTTTTCTTTGGTGGAGGGTGTT
>NZ_JBAWUK010000037.1:8877-31750 GCF_037079935.1 Stenotrophomonas maltophilia group sp. Smal12
AAAACAGAATGTAGGGCGCCACCTGATATATTTTTTAATCTTGACGTGTTGTTGTGGGGGTGGGGGGGGGGCCGAAGGGGCGGGGCGACGGTGGTGTTCGGGAGATTTTGTGCCAAAAACCCCGCGCCTGGGCGCCCCCCCCCCGCCCCCCCCCCCCCCCCCCCCCGCCACCCCCGCCCCCCCCCCCCCCACTACCGGACCATCGTCACGATTCGCGAATCAACACCCCATCACGCAACCGGTACTGCGCATCGACCACGCCTTCGGGCAGGTCGTCGTGGGTGATCATCAACAGGCTGCGCCCGTCCAGCAACCCGGAGAGATCGTGCAGCAGCGCACGTGCGGTATCCACGTCCAACCCTTCGGTTGGTTCGTCCAGCAGCAGGATCGGCGCGTTGCGCAGCAGCGCCCGCGCCAGCGCCAGCCGTCGCGCTTGGCCGGCCGACATCGTCGCGCCGTTCTCGCCCACCCAGGCCTGCAGGCCACCGTTGCGCTCGGCCCAGTCGCCCAGGCGCACGCGACGGAGGACCGCCCACAAGGCGGCGTCGCTGGCATCGGGATCGCCCAGCCGCAGGTTTTCTGCCACGCTGCCGGCAAACACCGGTGCGTTCTGTGGCAGCCACGCCAGTTGCTGGTGCCACTCAGCCTGGGCGACGTCGCGCAGATCGCGGCCACCATAGGTGATTCGCCCCTGCTGCGGATCCCACAGCCGCAGCAGCAGGCTGGACAGCGTGGTCTTGCCACTGCCGCTGTCGCCGCGGATGGCGATGCGTTCGCTTGGCGCCAGGGTCAGCTGGAGGCCGGACAGCACCGGCCGCGCCGCGCCCGGCCACTGGAAATGCACATCGTCCCAATGCACGCGCGCGGCTTGCGGCACCGGCTGTGGCACTTGCGGATCGTCCACCGTCGGCGGTTGCTCGACGATCGCCTGCAGGCGATCTGCGGCAATGCGCCCGGACTGCAGCGACTGCCAGGCCAGGCCCATGCCGGCCCACAGTTCGATCAACGCCACGGTCAGGAACACGAGGCCCGCCGCCATCTCCGGCGCGATGCGCTGCTGTTCGGCGGCGTGCAGGGCCAACGCCAGCATCGCCACCAGGCCCAGCCCGGCCACCAGGCCGTGCAGGGTCGAGGCTGCGATCAGGCGCCAGCGACGGCGGCGGTCACGCGAGGCCAACTGCTTGGCTGCCACGCGCACCTTCAGCTGCCACGCGGCATCGGCATGCAGCGCGGCCAGATCTCCCGCCCCCTCCAACCCCTCAAAGGCCGCGGTGCGCAATGCGGCGCGATGTGCGGCGCGGTCGGCTTCTTCATCATCGTGGCCACGCACGCCCAGCCACGGCACACCGAAGGCGATCAGCAGCGCCAGCACCGCCAGCAGGACTGCCGCCGACGGCAGGATCAGCGCCGCCGATGCAACCGCCACCACCGACAGCGCACCCAGCGCCACCAGCGGCCCGATCGCACGTACCAGCAGGCCATCCACTTCGCCGATGTCGCCCAGCAGTCGCGCCAGCAACTCGCCGGTACGCGTAGCCCCCAGCCGTGCCGGCGCCAGTGGCAGCGCGCGGCGGAAGAACCAGACGCGCAGATCGCGGGCGATGCGCAGGGTGGCATCGTGGCCCACCAGCTTTTCGAAGTAGCGCGACACGATGCGCGCCATGGTCAAGCCACGGATACCCGCAGACGGCGAGAAGAAATTGAATCCCTGCCCCAGGCCTGCGGCACCGGCCAGCGCGGCCGCGGTGAGGAAACCACCGGACAGGCCCAGCAATGCAGTGCCGGCCAGCATCGTGGTCCACAACAACAGGATCGTCAGCAACAGGCGTGGACGATGACGCAGGAACACCGCGCGCAGCGAATCAGGTGAACGGCTCATGCGCGCACCGCCTGTGCCGGTTCTACCAGGCGGCCTTCCGGCAGCAGCAGGCAACGATCGGCCCAGGCGATCACCGCCGGGCTGTGGGTGGCGACCACCACGCTGCGGCCACGTGCATATGCGGCCAGGCTGCGCAGCAATGCCGCTTCGGTATCGGCATCCAGGAACGCGGTGGGTTCGTCCAGCAGCAGCACCTGCGGATCACGCAGCAGAAGGCGGGCCAGGCCGATGCGACGCGCCTCACCACCGGACAGGCCGAAGCCACGTTCGCCGATCACCGTATCCAGCCCCTGCGGCAGGCGCTGCGCAAACTGCAGTACCTGCGACGCCTCGGCCACCGCGCGCAGGCGCGCATCGCTGGCGCCGGGATCGGCCAGGCGCAGGTTGTCGGCGATGCTGCCGTGGAACAGGTACGGACGCTGGCTGGCATAGGCCACCTGCACACCGGGACGCACCTGCAGCTTGCCGGCACGCGGCGGCAGCCAACCGGCCAGCGCCTCCAGCAACGTACTCTTGCCGGACCCACTGGGACCGACCAGGGCCAGGCGCTGGCCCGGTTCCAGCAGCACGTCCAGATCCTGCAGCACATCGTGCGGCGCGCCCAGCGGACGCAGCACCAGACCCTGTGCCCGCAGCGGCGGCAGCGCGGCCTCGGCCGGCTCCACCGCCAGCGGCGCAGCTTCGTTCTCGATCAGGCCCTGCTCATCGGGCAGCGACTGCAGCAGGCGCTCCACCTCGGCAGCGGCAGCCAGCGCATTGGCACGGTCGTGGTAGTGGGCGGCCAGCCGTCGCAGCGGCGCATAGAATTCCGGCGCCAGCAGCAGGCAGAACAGGCCCGCCCCCAGCGTCGGTACCGTTGCATGCAGCGACATCATGCCCAGATAGCTCAGCCCGAGGTACAGGGCGACCATCGCCACGCTGACCGAGGCGAAGAACTCCAGCACCGTGGACGACAGGAAAGCGATGCGCAGAACCTTCAGGGTGCGCACGCGCACGCCTTCGGCAGCCGCCTCGATCCCCTCCAGCTCAGCCTCGCCGCGGCCATACAGGCGCAGCAGGCCCAGGCCCTTGATGCGGTCGGCGAAATGGCCGCTCATCCGCGCCAGCTCACCCAGCTGCGCGCGGCCGGCCGCTTCGGCCCCCCAGCCCACCAGCATCATGAAGAACGGTACCAACGGTGCAGTGAACAGCAGGATCAGCGCCACCACCCAGTCGACCCAGGCTACGGCGGCCAGGATCAGCAGCGGCACCACCACTACTTCGGTGCGTACCGGCAGGAAACCGCTGTAATAGCTCTCGATCGCATCAGCGTGATGCAGCATCAGTTCGCCCAGTTCGCCGGTGCGGCGCTGGCGCAGCCACAGCGGCCCCAGGCCAAGCAGGCGTCCGAACACGCGTTCACGCAGGGCCAACCGCGCGGCATCGGCCACATCACCGGCGGCGGCCTGGGTGGCGCTGCCCAGCAGCGTGCGCGCCACCAGGATCGCCGCCAGACCGCCCAGCACCGGCAACCCCGAGGCCAGCGGCGCGCGCTCTACCAGCACCTGCTGCACCAGCCAGGCGATGGCGGCCGCCTGGCCGATCAACAGGGCACCGGACAGGCTGATGCACAGTGCCGCCAGCCGCTGGCGGCCTCGAGCAGGCCGCGCCAGATCGGCCAGCCACGCGCTGCGGGCGCGCCGCTGGCGGGTCGTTTCGGCGTCCTGGGACAGGGCGTCGGGGGTTGTTTCGGCAGCGCTCAAGGGTCTTCACGGGCGACGGGGGAGACACGGCATTGTAGGCGCAGGCAATGGCCGGCCTCTGCGGCCAGCGGTCGCAGTCTTCATCGGGTTGGCATACGATCAACCGGGGCACCTGTTCATACATTGATCTGGATCAAGGCTGTTTGAAGTAGTCGGTCACATCATTCACGTCGTAGACCACCCTTCCCGCCACCTGCAACGGCACTATCCCACGAGGTAGCCAGGCCATGATTGATCAGACAGTCGTAGAACTGTCGCGGCTGCAATTCGCGCTGACCGCGATGTACCACTTCCTATTCGTACCGCTCACCCTCGGCCTGTCCTTCATGGTGGCCATCATGGAGAGCGTGTACGTGATGACCGGCAAGGAGATCTGGCGCAGGATGACCCTGTTCTGGGGTGTCCTGTTCGGCATCAACTTCGCCATGGGCGTCGCCACCGGCATCGTCATGGAATTCCAGTTCGGCATGAACTGGTCCTACTACAGCCACTACGTCGGTGACATCTTCGGTGCGCCGCTGGCGATCGAAGGCCTGATGGCGTTCTTCCTGGAAGCCACCTTCGTCGGCCTGTTCTTCTTCGGCTGGAATCGCCTGACCAAGGTCAAGCACCTGATGGTGACCTGGCTGATGGCGTTGGGCACCAACCTGTCGGCGATCTGGATCCTGGTGGCCAATGGCTGGATGCAGAACCCGACCGGTGCGGTGTTCAACCCGGAAACCATGCGCATGGAAGTGGTCGACTTCATGGCGGTGGTGTTCAACCCGGTGGCGCAGGCCAAGTTCGTGCACACCGTCAGCGCCGGCTACGTGACCGGTGCGGTGTTCGTGATGGCGATCAGTGCCCTGTTCCTGCTGCGCAACAAGCACAAGGACCTGGCCCGTCGTTCGTTCGCGGTGGCCGCAGCGTTCGGCCTGCTGTCATCGCTGTCGGTGGTGGTGCTGGGTGACGAGAGCGGTTACGCCGCCAGTGAACACCAGAAGATGAAGCTGGCCGCGATCGAAGCGATGTGGGAGACCGAGCGTGCGCCGGCCGACTTCACCGCCTTCGGCATCCCGAACCAGGACACCCACCAGAACGACTATGCGGTGAAGATCCCCTACCTGATGGGCCTGATCGCCACCCGTTCGTTGAACCAGCCGATTCCAGGCATCCTGGAACTGGTCGAGCGCGCCGAACACCGCGTGCGCGGCGGCCAGCTCGCCTACGGCGCGCTGGAACGCCTGCGTGCGAACAAGAACGACGTGGAAGCACGCGAGATGTTCGACCGCCACTGGCAGGACCTGGGCCACGGCCTGCTGCTCAAGCGCTACCGCGATGACATCCTCAACGCCACCCCGCAGGAGATCTCGCAGGCGGCGATGGATACCGTGCCGCGCGTGATGCCGCTGTTCTGGACCTTCCGCGTGATGGCCGGCCTGGGCTTCTACCTGATCGCCTTCTTCGCGCTGGCCTTCTACTACTCGTGCCGCAACAACTTCCAGGACAAGCGCTGGTTCCTCAAGCTGGCCCTGTGGACGCTGCCGGCACCGTGGATCGCGATCGAGTGCGGCTGGTTCGTGGCCGAGTATGGTCGCCAGCCGTGGGCGGTCGATGGCGTGCTGCCGACCTTCTATGCGGCATCGGGCCTGGCCCTGCATGAAATCGTGCTGACCCTGGCCGGCTTCACCGCGATCTACACCGCGCTGATCGTGGTCGAGATCAAGCTGATGCTCAAGGCGATCCGCAAGGGTCCGGACGAGTTGCTGCCTTCGCTGCAGTCGCCCCAGCCGCATGCTTCCCACAATGCCTCGGCGCCCGCCGCCGGCCAGGCCTGAGGCAGGAGAACCAAGATGGATTTCATTCTTCTGGACTACACCACGCTGCGCGTGATCTGGTGGCTGCTGCTCGGCATCCTGCTGATCGGTTTCGCCGTGATGGATGGTTTCGACCTGGGCGTGGGCACCCTGCTGCCCTTCGTCGCCCGCACTGATGCCGAACGCCGCCGGGTGATCAACACCATCGGCCCGGTCTGGGAAGGCAACCAGGTGTGGCTGATCCTGGGCGGTGGCGCGATCTTTGCCGCCTGGCCGCCGCTGTATGCGGTCAGCTTCTCTGGCTTCTACCTGGCGATGTTCGTGATCCTGTTCGCCCTGATCCTGCGTCCGGTCGGCTTCAAGTTCCGCAGCAAGATGCCCAGCGAACGCTGGCGCAACACCTGGGACTGGGCGCTGTTCATCGGTGGCTTCATTCCCGCACTGATCATGGGCGTGGCCGTGGGCAACGTGTTGTTGGGCGTTCCGTTCCATTTCGATGACAGCATGCGCATCTTCTACACCGGCTCGTTCTTCGGCCTGCTGATGCCCTTCGCGCTGCTGGCCGGCCTGCTCAGCGTGTCGATGCTGGTCGCCCACGGTGCGGCCATGCTGGTGATCAAGACCGACGGCCCGGTGGCCGAGCGTGCTGCCCGCTTCGGCAGCATCGCGGCAATCATCGCCTTCGTGCTGTTCGCAGTGGGTGGCGCCTGGGTGGCCTTCGGCCTGCCGGGTTACCAGATCACCTCGCAGGTGGTTACCGATGGCGCCACCAATCCGCTGCTGAAGACCGCCGAACTCGGCGCCGCCGGTGGCTGGATGCGCAACTACAGCGCGATGCCGGCCACGATCCTGGCCCCGCTGCTCGGCCTGGCGGGCCTGCTGGCCAGTGCGGTGCTGCTGCGTGCCCGTCGTGGTGGCCTGGCCTTCATCGCCTCCGGTGCGGCTATCGCCGGCATCATCCTGACCGTCGGCTTCGCCATCTTCCCGTTCCTGCTGCCGTCCTCGAGCCAGCCCACCTCCAGCCTGACCGTGTGGGATGCCTCGTCCAGCCACCTGACCCTGTGGATCATGCTGCTGGCCACGGCGGTGTTCCTGCCGATCATCCTCGCCTACACCACCTGGGTGTACCGTGTGCTGAAGGGCAAGACCACCACCGAAGAGATGGGCAACAACCCGAACGCCTACTGATTGCCGGTGTGCCGGCCGACGGTCGGCACACCCTTGAACAATGGAGATTGACTATGTGGTACTTCGCCTGGATTCTCGGTGCCGGCCTCGCCTCGACGGTGGCCATCCTCAACGGCATGTGGTTCGAAGCCCGCGAGCAGAACCGCATCGAGAACGGAAATCGTCGCTGAGCTGTAAAAAAGCCTTGCCGCCCTGGCCTTCACACGGTATCTTAGGCGGCTCCTTCGGGGTGTAGCTCAGTCTGGTAGAGCGCTACGTTCGGGACGTAGAGGTCGCAGGTTCGAATCCTGTCTCCCCGACCACTCACGTGGTCGCATTGAAGCCTGGTGAAGTCATCCAGGCTTTTTTGTTCCCTGAGGTGGCACTGCTTCGGCGGTGTGAAGAAAACAGCATTCACCCCTTGCCGCCATCGGGGTGAATCGCTAGAATAGGCGGCTCCCTTCGGGGTGTAGCTCAGTCTGGTAGAGCGCTACGTTCGGGACGTAGAGGTCGCAGGTTCGAATCCTGTCTCCCCGACCACTTCGGTGGTCACCAAGAAGCCTGGAAGACATCACTGTCCTCCGGGTTTTTTTGTACCCCGCGCCAGGCCGCCCGCATGACGGGACCTTGCCGGAGCGCACACGTACAATGGCCGCGCTGCCGGCCCACCTGCAGCCCCCACCCCCACCTGCCGCTTCGGCGTAGACCGATGCCGGCGCTGCATGCCGTTGCTGCGGCGTGCGACACCTGCAAGGACCATCGATGAGTTCCTCCACTTCCGATTCGCCGTCGCTGCTGCACGGTCGCGTCCTCGCGTTTGCCGCGATCCTGCTGGCAGCAGTCAACCTGCGCACTGCGGTCACCTCGATCACCCCGCTGCTGGACGTGCTCGGCCAGCAGTTCGGCTTCGGCACCACCATGACCGGCGTGCTGGGCATGCTGCCGACCGCCTCGTTCGCGCTGTTCGGCGTGGCCACGCCGGCACTGGCGCGGCGCCTGGGCCTGGAACGCACCACACTGCTGGCGATGGCGATGGCGATGGCCGGCCTGCTGCTGCGCTCCAGCGCCGGCAACGTCGGCACGCTGCTGCTGGGCTCGGTAATCGCGCTGGCCGGCATGGGCATCGGCAACGTGGTGGTGCCGCCGCTGGTGAAGCGTTACTTCGCCAACAAGGTCGGCACCATGAGCACGCTCTACATCAGCGTGCTGCAGCTGGGCACGATGCTGCCGGCGCTACTGGCAGTACCGGTGGCCAACGCTGCTGGCTGGCGCGTGTCGCTGGGCATGTGGGCGCTGCTTGCACTGGCCGCCGCGCTGCCGTGGCTGCTGCTGGCCAGGCGCGCACCGAAGCCGCTGGCCGACGCCGCCGATCCCACCGCGCAGCCGCACGGCAAGGTCTGGCGCACGTCGCTGGGCTGGAGCATGACGCTGATGTTCGGCATGACCTCGCTGATGACCTATTCGATGTTCACCTGGCTGCCGCGCATCGTGGTCGAGGCCGGTGGCGCGCCCGCGTTCGGCGGCGTGATGGTGGCCGTGTTCTCGGCACTGGGCCTGCTGCCGTCACTGGTCATTCCGTCGATGGCGGTACGCATGCAGAACCCGTTCCCGCTGGTGCTGATCGGCTTCTTCTCGTTCGTGATCGCCTTCACCGGGCTGCTGCTGGCGCCGATGAAGGCGCCCCTGCTGTGGGCCTGCCTGCTCGGCGTCGGCCCGTCCACCTTCCCGCTGGCGCTGACCCTGATCAACCTGCGCACCCGCACCCCGGCCGGCTCGGCCGCGCTGTCGGGCTTCATGCAGGGCGTGGGCTACAGCTTCAGCTGCCTGGGCCCGTTCCTGGTCGGCTGGCTGCATACCGTCAGCAATGGCTGGACGCTCCCGTTCAGCTTCCTGTTCGGCTGCGCCACCCTGATGCTGTGCGCTTCGTGGGTCGCCTGCAAGCCCCGCAAGCTGGAAGATCTCTGGTAGCCCGGCCGGGGCCGCCAGACGGCCCCGCCTACCGCTCGTCAGACACCGGGCAATCTTGACGCCGGACTGACAATTGCGGGCGGATAGTGCCCACGAATGCCCTTCCTTGCCGCGTGCCGGCATCGGGCATGGGGGCGGCGGCGCCGCCCAGGCCACCACTCGGTGTGCGGGGGACTCTCGTTTCAGACAAGACATTGCAGGTCGCTGTCCGGGTTGTATCCGTCTTCAATGGGCGGGAATGCACGAAGGGAGTGACGCAGGCCACGGCCACGCCAAATACTGGCATGTGATTTGCGTCACATTTTCACAGGTTGTCTGGTTCGGAAGCCAAGGGGGTGCCCAATGGTCGTCCACCGCCGGCTGGCGCTCTGCGTCGGCCTCGCATGCACCGCTCTGGCCTGGGCCAGCGGCGCGGCTCCGACCGACCGCGACGCGGCCCTGGCCGAGATCGGCCGCTACCGCGACCAGGCCCGTTGGCTGGATGCGCTCGGCGCAATCGAGCGCGCCAGCCAGCAGCAGCCCAACGACGATCTGCTGTTCAAGCTGCGCGTGCTGACCCTGGGCGACATCTGCAATGCCTGGCGCGCCTGGGAGCTGTACCAGCAGCGGCCGCAGCTGTTCGACGACGCCCAGAAGCAGCGCCTGGAAGGCGACTACCTGGCCAAACTCGTGGTCTGGAGCCTGGCCTACAGCAGCAGCGAGGACAGCCGCCTGGAAGAAGCCGAGTCGACCCTGGCGCGCATGCAGCGCTACGTTGGCGGCGAAGGCACCCCACCCTCGCAGGCGCCACTGCGCATCCGCATGGACCGGCTGATCCTGCTCAACCGGCTGGGCCGCCATGTACAGGTGCGTGAGGAAGCACGAGCCCTGCAGGCCGAAGGCCACACCCTGCCCGACTACGTGCTGCCTGCCGTGGGCGATTCGTTGATGGGCACCCTGCACCCGGAAGAAGCCATTCCGGTACTGCAGGCGGCCGTCGCTGGCGATCCGGCGCGCGACGCCTCGCATTCGGAACTGGCCTACGCCTACCTGGAAAGCGAGCAGCAGGAAAAGGCGATCGACCTGCTGCAGGCATGGCGCGACAAGGAGCCGGCGTGGCGCTGGAGCAATGGCAAATCACCGTACGTGAACTGGTCACGCTACGAGGCCGATCTCAACCTGGCAATGGTGCGCGCTTACAGCGGCGACCTGGTCACTGCGCAGCACGATCTGGAGTCGATGGTGGACATCGCAGCCGGCAACGGAGGCCTGCAGAGTGCGCTGGGCAGCGTCTACATGATGCGCGGCTGGCCACGCAGGGCACTGCAGCGACAGCAGATGGCACACGCGCTGGACCCGCGTGACATCGAACCGCGGCTGGGCATGGAAGAGGCCTACGTCGCCCTGCAGCGCGACGACCTGGCGCGGCCGCTGCACGATGACCTGGTCGCACGCTATCCCACCCAACCGGCCGTCGAACGCATGGACCAGGCCTGGCGTGCGCATCGCGGCTGGCAGCTGAAGGCATGGACCGACATCGGCCGCAGCTCCGGTGGCGGTGGCACCTCGCCACTGGGCAACAACGATCGCCACTACGGTGTGGAAGTGGAGACACCGATCCTTGATGACCGCTGGCGGTTGTTCGCCCTGGCCGACCGGCGCTCGACCGATTTCCAGGACCAGCGCATCGATCCCCTGTGGCTGGGTGCGGGCGTGCGCTACCGCTTCGGGCAGCTGGATGCGGAAGCGGCCGTCCTGCGCGCCAACGACCACATCGGCGATACCGGCCTGCGGGCCGGCGTCGGCTGGCAGTTCAACGATTACTGGCACGCCGGCCTGGTGGCCGCGCGCAATGATCCAGAAGCCTCGATGCAGGCGCGCGCGGCCGGCATCACCGCCGACAGCGTGAGCGCACAGGTGGACTACCGGCGCAGCGAGCTCACCCACTGGACGTTCGGCGCCAGCCGCTTCCGCTATGGCGATGGCAACCACCGCGAACTGTTCAGCACCCGCCTTGAACAGCGCCTGCTGACCCGCCCGCGCTGGCTGATCGATGGCCTCGCCAGTGCCTACACCAGTCGCGGCAGCCGCGACGATGCGCCCTACTTCAACCCGAAGCGCGACCGCATGGTCGAGATCGGACTGCGCATCGACCAGCAGCTGTGGCGGCACTACGAACGCCACTTCCGCCACCGGCTGACGGTCTCGCTGGGCGACTACTGGCAGGACGGCTTCGGCAGTGCGCTGGTGCCGTCGGTGTCGTACATGCACGAATGGCAGCTGGGCCCGGGCCGCGTGTTCGAGTACGGCGTGCGCTGGTCGCGGCCGGTCTACGACGGCCACCGCGAGCGTCATATCGGCTTCGAAGCCGCACTGCGCTGGGGAGACTGACATGGCCTGCTTCCTGCGACTGATCGTGCTCCTGCTGCTGGCCATCACGCCACCGGCCTTCGCGCAGCAGGCCACGCATCTCGATGCAATCGACAATGGCCTGCTGATCCTCAGCTACCACGACATCCGCGACCAGGTCGCGGCCAAGGGCGATGCCGGTACCTATGCGGTGAGCACGCAGAACTTTGCCGCGCACCTGGACTGGCTGGGCGCGCATGGCTATCACCCGGTCTCGCTGTCGCAGGTGATCGATGCCTCGCAGGGGCGGGCCACGCTGCCGCCCAAGCCTGTGCTGCTGACCTTCGATGACGGCCTGCGCAGCGTCTACGACAAGGCCTTCCCATTGCTGCAGGCCTACCGCTACCCGGCGCTGGTGGCGGTGATCACCGACTACGTGGACATGGCTCCGGGCCGCACCATCGACTACGGCTACCGGCCGTTCGGCCGCGATGACTTCGTCACCTGGGCGCAGCTGAAGCAGATGCACGACAGCGGCCTGATCGAAGTGGCCAGCCACACCGACGACCTGCACCACGGCGTGCTCGCCAATCCACAGGGCAATTCAACGCCCGCCGTGGTCACCCGCATCTACAGCCCGGCCACGCACAGGTACGAGACTGAAACGCAGTATGAGCAGCGCCTGCGCGCCGATCTCTCGCGCAGCGTGCAGCGCATCAAGCAGCACCTGGGCGTGCGCCCGCGCGCCATCGTCTGGCCATACGCCGCCTACAACCAGTTGAGCAACGACATCGCCGAACAGCTGGGCATGCCGGTGTCCTTCGATCTGGAGGGCCGCAGCACGCCGGTGGCCAGCGACCTGCATGGTCTGGCGCGCTTCCTGGTCAGCGACAACCCGACCGTGGAAGGGCTGGCCTACGAGCTGCGCCGCGATGTCGCGCTCGATGGCATCCGTGCCCTGCAGATCGACCTGGATGATGTCTACGACGCAGACCCGACGCAGCAGGCACGCAACCTCGATGCGCTGGTCGAACGGGTCAAGCGCATCGCGCCGACGCACGTCTACCTGCAGGCATTCGCCGATCCGGACGGCAACAACACTGCCGATGCGCTGTACTTCCCCAACCGTCACATGCCGATGCGGGCGGACCTGTTCAGCCGCGTTGCCTGGCAACTGAAATCCCGCGCCGGCGTGAAGGTCTACGCATGGCTGCCGGTGCTTGGCTTCGAGCTGCCCGACCTGGCGCAGCGCAAGGCGCTGGCGATCCGCAACGGCGATCCCGATGGCATGTACCGGTTGGACTTCACCAACCCGAAGGCCCGCCAGATCATGCTCGACATCTACGAGGACCTGGCGGTCAATTCCTACTTTGAAGGCCTGCTGTTCCATGACGACGGCTACCTGCGCGACACCGAGCTGCCGACACTGGCAGCCGGCGGCGATGGCAGCGCGCGCACGCAGGCGCTGATCAGCTTCACCCTGGCGCTGCGCGACAGCGCGCAACGCTGGCGCCCGAAACTGGCCACCGTGCGCAACCTGTACGCTGAGCCGGTGCTCCGCCCGCAGAGCGAGGCCTGGTTCGCGCAGCGCCTGGACCTGTTCAACAAGGCCTATGACCAGACCGCGCTGATGGCGATGCCGTGGATGGAAGGCAGCCAGCACCCCGAGCGCTGGCTGGACCAGCTGCTGGCCGCAGTACGCGCACACGACCCGCAGCTGCAGCACACCCTGTTCGAGCTGCAGACCGTCGATTGGCGCAACGGGCAACCGATTCCCGCCGAGCGCCTGCGCGCACAGATCCGCCAGTTGCAGGCGCAGGGCGTGCACCACTTCGCCTGGTACCCGGACGATTTCATCGCCGACCAGCCCTCCACCCGCGATGCCCGCGCGGCGATGTCCGCCGGCACCTTCCCGTACCCGGAGAAGTGACATGGACATGCATCCGCTGCTGCAGGTCCTGTTCCAGTTCGCCTTCTACTACCCGATGGTGATGGCGTTCTTCTGGATGTCCGGCGGCCTCTACTACTACTACCGGCGCGAACGCCACTCGCGGCCGCGCAACGACCCTCCATTGATGGTCGATCCGCCCTTCGCGAGCCTGCTGGTGCCTTGCCACAACGAGGCTGAGAACCTGGATGACACGCTCACTGCGGCGCTGGCCCAGCGTTACCCCGCCGACTACGAAGTGATCGCCATCGATGATGGCAGCAGCGATGACACCGGCGCGCGGCTGGATGTGCTGGCGGCAAGGCACCCGCGGCTGCGCGTATTGCACCTGGACCGTAACCTGGGCAAGGCCAATGCGCTGCGCATGGGTGCACTGGCCGCTCGCTCGGAGTACCTGGTGTGCATCGACGGCGATGCAATGCTGGAGGAACATGCGCTGCACTGGATGGTCTGGCACCTGGTCAGCGGCAACCGGGTCGGTGCGGTCACCGGCAACCCGCGCATCCGCAACCGCTCCACCCTGCTCGGGCGCCTGCAGGTGGCCGAGTTTTCCTCGATCATCGGCATGATCAAGCGCGCGCAGCGCGTATACGGGCGCATCTTCACCATCTCCGGGGTGATCGCCGGCTTCCGCCGTACCGCCCTGCACCAGGTGGGCTGGTGGTCGGATGACATGGTGACCGAGGACATCGACATCAGCTGGCGCCTGCAGCGCGCGCACTGGGACATCCGCTACGAACCCAATGCGCTGTGCTTCATCCTGATGCCGGAGACCCTCAAGGGCCTGTGGCGGCAGCGCCTGCGCTGGGCCCAGGGCGGCGTGGAGGTGATGCTGCGTCACGCGCGCTCGCTGCTGCACTGGAAAGAGCGACGCATGTGGGGCGTGCTGCTGGAATACGTGCTGAGCGTGATCTGGGCCTACACCATGTTGTTCATCGTGCTGCTGTGGGCACTGGGCAAGTTCATCGAGCTGCCGCCGCAGCTGCATATCGCCAGCCTGCTGCCGCAGTGGCATGGCGTGATCCTGGCGCTGGTCTGCCTGCTGCAGTTCGCCAGCAGCCTGATCATCGACCGGCGTTACGAAACACAGATTGGACGCAACTATTTCTGGGTCATCTGGTACCCGATGGCGTACTGGCTGATCAGCCTTTCCACCACCCTGGTGGCGCTGCCGAAGACACTGCTGCGCCGTCGCAGCAAGCGCGCCACCTGGACCAGCCCTGACCGGGGGATCCGATGAACGCGCAACGCCCCTCCAACCGCTTCGACTCACGGATGATCCGCAAGCCACACCGCCAGCCGCGCTTCCAGCGCACCGCCTGGGGATTCGTCACCCTGGCGTTCTGGGGCTTCTACTTCTACCTGTGGGCGCCCCTGGTGACACTGTTCTCGTGGTTGGTTGGCGGCCAGCTGGCCTGGCAGCAGTTGTACGAACGGCAAAGCCAGTTCGATCCCTACGTGCTGGTGGCATTGCCGCTGATGCTGTTGTGCGCCAGCGTGCTGCTGATCGGTTGGGCCGAGTACAACCGTGCCCGCTTCCGTGGCCGCGAGCGCCGCCTGCCGCGGCCACTGGCCAGCCTCAACGAAGTAGCCGCCGATCTGGGTGCCAGCACCGGCCTGGCCGAACGCCTGATGAGCTGCAAGGCCGCCACGCTGCACATGGATGATCACGCACGCCCGGTCGGCATCCGCCGCGAGGTGGTGTAGCCCGACAGCCCGGTGGATGCCGGCCTTGGTCGGCACCGGGGTCTGCCGCGAAGAACATCCACGCATGGCGTGGATCCACTTATGTGCGCGTCTGCCCTTCGCCACGCACCACGAAACGTTCGACAGTGAGCGCTTCCAGACCCATCGGGCCATAGGCATGCAGGCGCGTGGTGGAAATGCCGATTTCGCTGCCCAGGCCCAGCTGGCCACCATCGGAGAAGCGCGATGAGGCATTGACCATCACCACCGCCGAGCGCAGCGCAGTAACGAAACGCTCGGCATGGCCGGCGTCTGCGGTCGCGATCACTTCGGTGTGATCGGAGGTATAGCGGCGGATGTGCGCGATGGCCGCATCGAGGTCGTCCACCACGCGCACGGCCAGCACAAGGTCGAGGAACTCGGCGGCGTAGTCCTCCTCGGTCGCCGCCGTGCTGCCCGGCAGCAGCGGCTGCGACTGCGCATCGGCGCGCAGCTGCACGCCACGCTGGCCGAGCGCCTGCGCCACGCGCGGCAGGAAGGAATCGGCTACGTCACGGTGTACCAGCAGTGTCTCCAGCGAATTGCAGGCGGCTGGCCGGCTGCACTTGCCATCCACCAGCAGGTCGATGGCCTTGCCCAGGTCGGCGCTGGCATCCACGAACAGATGACAGACACCCTTATAGTGCTTGATCACCGGCACCCGCGCATGCTCGGCAACGAAACGGATCAGGCCTTCGCCACCGCGCGGAATCGCCAGGTCGATCAGCTCATGCAGCTGCAGCAGTTCCAGCATCGCCTCGCGGCGCAGGTCAGTCAGCACGGTCACGGCGGCCGGCGGTACCCCGTTGGCCTTCAACGCACCGGCGAGTGCCTGCGCGATCGCGGTGTTGGAGTGAATTGCCTCGGAACCACCGCGCAGGATCACGCCGTTACCCGCCTTCAGGCACAGCGCCGCGGCTTCGGCGGTCACGTTCGGGCGCGCCTCGTAGATCATCGCGATCACGCCCAGCGGCACGCGCACCTTCTGCACGCGGATGCCGTTCGGGCGCACGTCATCGCGGGTGACCTCGCCGACAGGATCTGGCAATCCAGCCACTTCGCGCACGGCTTCGGCCATCGCGAACAGGCGCGGCGGGTCCAGTGCCAGACGATCGAGCATGGCGCTGCCCACGCCCTTCTCGCGCGCGGCGGCGAGGTCACGTGCATTGCCGGCCAGGATCAACCCTGCATTCACTTCCAGCGCCTGCGCCATCGCCAGCAGCAGCGTGCGTCGTGCCGCACTGTCCAGGCCGGCAACGATCTGCGCCGCATCACGGCAGGCACGCGCCTGCGCTTCGATCTCGCTCATCGGTGTGTCCTTCAATCCGGTCATGGCAGCACCAGGTCGTCGCGATGGACGACGCTGCCGCCGTAGTTGTAGCCGAGCACGGCCTGGATGTCGCGCGAATGGTGGCCGGCAATCCGGCGTACGTCGTCGGCAGCATACTGGCTGACGCCACGGGCCACGCAGACACGGCCCTGCGGCGCGTTCCAGCACACCTGTACCATATCGCCGCGGCGGAACACGCCCTCTGCACCGGTGATGCCACCGGGCAGCAGCGAGGCGCCCTTCTCGCGCATCGCCTGTGCCGCACCGGCATCGATGACGATCACGCCCTCGGCCAGCGGTGCATGCCGCAGCCAGTGCTTGCGGGCGGCCTCGCGGCTGCGTGCGGCATGGATGCGGGTGCCGAACAGGCGGTCCTGCGCCAGCGCGCGCACCACGTCACCGCTGCGGCCATTGAACAGATAGGTTTCGATGCCCAGGCGCCCGGCCTTCGCCGCCGCCTCCAGCTTGGTGCGCATGCCGCCGGTACCGGCGCGCGAGCCGGCGCCGCCCGCCATCGCCAGCACCTCGTCACCCAGCTCCGGCACGTCGTGCAACGGCCGCGCATCGGCCACGGTGCGCGGGTCGGCGCTGTACAGGCCATCGATGTCGGTGGCGATGAACAGCGCATCGGCGTCGACCAGCGCCGCCACGGTGGCAGCCAGGTTGTCGTTGTCGCCGAGCTTGAGCTCATCCACCGACACGGTGTCGTTCTCGTTGACCACCGGCAATGCGCCCAGGCGCAACAGTTCACTCAACGTGGCGCGTGCATTGAGGTAGCGGCGGCGGTTGCGCAGGTCGTCGTGGGTCAGCAGCACCTGCGCCACCGGGCGCTCGAAGAAGCGCTGCCAGAGCCCGATCAGCTGTGCCTGGCCGAGGGCGGCCAGGGCCTGCCTCGCCGCCATCGCCGCGCCAGGCTCATCGGCCCGAGGCAGGATTGCGCGCCCGGCAGCGACCGCGCCGGAAGACACGATCACCACCTCGCGCCCGGCCAGGACATTGGCTGAGACGAACTGCGCCAGGCCCAGCGCGTGGCGTGGCGACAGGCCGCCGCCATCGGCTGCCAGCAGACTGCTGCCAACCTTGAGCACCGCACGCCGCCACGGCGGCAGCGCTTGTTCGGGGAACGGCGAGGCGACATGGGCAGCGTGCTGGATCATCGGTCAGGCTCTCAGCGGGTGTTCCATTCGTGCACGGTCAGGTCGGAGGCCTGCATCGTCACCAGCGGATCGGTGGCGACGATGGCCTGCGCCTGCGCCAGGCTGTCCACGTTGCACAGCACGTAGGCGCCACCGCTGCCATCGGCGAAGCCACCGGTCAGCTGCAGCTTGCCCTGCGCCTGCAACGCATCGAGGAAATCGCGATGCGGCTGCACCGCTGCATCGTTGAAGTCCGACCGGCGCATGGCCAACACCAGGTAGACCGTGCCCGCCATCAGGACAGCGCCTGCCAGCGCGCGCGCAGTTCGTCCAGGCGCAGGTCAGCGGCCGAGCCCGGCGATACACGCGCGGCCAGGCTGCCTTCCGGCGTGCGTCCCTGCCCTGCGCTGTCGGCACCGGCCGCAGCCGCCTTGTAGGCCTCGCGGAACGGCACACCGGCCACGGCCGCTTCCACCGCCACGTCGGTGGCATACATGCCCGAATCGATCGCCGCACGCAGCCTGTCGTCGCGCCATTCCAGGTTGGCCAGCAGCGCCGGCAGCAGCTCCAGCGCGGCCAGGCCACGGCCGAAGCCGTGGAAGATGGCACCCTTGGACGACTGCAGGTCGCGATGGTAGCCGGACGGCAGCGACAGCAGCTGCTCGATCTCGGTGCGTGCAGCGGCGACGCTGGCGTGGGTGGCGCGCATCAGCTCGATCACATCCGGATTGCGCTTGTTGGGCATGATCGAACTGCCGGTGGTGTACTGCGCCGGCAGCGCGACGAAGCCGAACTCGGCGCTGGTGAACAGTGACAGGTCCCACGCAATGCGGCGCAGGTCCAGCGTGGCGCCACCGAGCGCTTCCAGTGCAGCCAGCTCGAACTTGCCACGCGACAGCTGCGCGTAGATCGGCGAGACCTGCATGCGCGCGAAGCCCAGCGCGGCGGTGGTGTGCTCGCGGTCCAGCGGCAGGTTCACACCGTAGCCGGCAGCCGTGCCGAGCGGATTGGCGTCGACCAGCGCATGGGTGTCGCGGGCACGAATGGCATTGTCGATGAAGGCCTCGGCCCAGCCCGCCCACCACATGCCCGCCGAGGACACCACGGCACGCTGGATGTGGGTATAACCGGGAATCGGCAGGTCCTTCTCGGCCTGCGCGCGGTCCAGCGCGACCTTTGCCACTTCGGTGCTGAGCTGGGCAACGCGCTGCAGCTTCTCCTTCAGCCACAGGCGCGTGGCGACCAGGATCTGGTCGTTGCGGCTGCGGCCGGTGTGGATCTTGCGACCCGCATCACCAAGGCGTTCGGTCAGGCGCGCTTCGATCGCCGAGTGGCCATCCTCGTACTGCGTATCCAGCACGAAGCGGCCTTCGCGGAAGTCCTGCGCCAGGATCTCCAGTTCGCGCAGAAGTCCGGCAAGCTCATCGGCACTGAGGATGCCGATGTGCTGCAGGCCCTGCGCATGCGCGGCGCTGGCAGCGATGTCATGCAGGAAGAACTCGCGGTCGAGGATCACGTCGTCGCCGGCGAGGAAGGACTGGATCTGGGCGTCGACAGCGACGCCGGGCTTCTGCCAAAGAAGGTCTGCCATGGGGGCTCCGGAAGGCGTGTTCAGTGCGGGATCGACGTCAGTTCGTCGATGCCCAGCGCGAGGTTGAGGTTCTGCATGGCCTGGGTGGCCGCGCCCTTCAGCAGGTTGTCCAGCGTCGCCACCACGACCACGCGCTTGCCGCCCGGCGCGAGCGTGAAGCCACCGACCTGGGCACCGTGGCGGCCGGCGATGCGGCTGACCCACGGCGCTTCGTCCACCACCTCGATCAAGGGTTCAACGGCATAGGCCTGCTGGAAGCGCTCGACGATCTGCTCGCGGGTCTGTACGCGGTTCAGCCACAGGTTGGCGGTCAGCGTGATGCCACGGAAGTGCGGCGCGACGTGCGGCATGAACTCGACCGCCACGCCCAGCTGTACGGACACCTCGCGCTCGTGCACGTGGTTGGTCAGCGCGTAAGGCATCAGGTTGTCGGCCAGCAGTTCGACGTTGTTCTTGTCCGACGGCGTAGTACCGGCACCGGAGTAGCCGGAGACACCGAAGCACTGCGGCGGACCCGCCAGCAGGTCCAGCAGCGGATGCACCGCCAGCTGCATCGCGGTGGCATAGCAGCCCGGGTTGCTGATGTGCTTCTGGCCGTTGTACCGGCCGCGGGTCAGCTCCGGCAGGCCGTAGTACCAGCTGTTGTCGAAACGGTAGTCGGCCGAGAGGTCGACGATGACGGTGTCCGGCTTCGCGGTTTCAAGCGCGGCCACGAACGGCGCGGCCAGGCCGTTGGGCAGGGCCAGGATCACCGCGTCCACGCCCTTGGCCGCCACCGCATCGGCGTCCAGGTTTTCGTACTGCAGCTCGCCCTGGAATTCCGGGTGGTGGTCGGACAGGCGCTGCCCGGCGCGCTCGCGCGAGGAGACGAAAGCCAGCTTCAGCCGCGGGTGGGCGGCCACCAGCTTGATCAGCTCGGCGCCGGTATGGCCGCGGGCACCGACGATGCCCAGGGTAAAAGTCGAATCGTTCATGCGTGACTGTCCAGGCGGTACTGCAGGTGGCGCTTCACGCCCTGCCATTCCGCATCGATGATGGAGAAGATGACGGTGTCGCGCGGCGTGCCGTCGGCGTGCCGCTTGTGGTTGCGCAGCACGCCATCCTGCTTGGCGCCGAGGCGGGCGATGGCGGTGCGCGAGGTGACGTTGAACCAGCTGGTTTCCAGCACCACACTGATGCAGCCCATGGCCTCGAAGGCGTGCTGCAGCAGCAACAGCTTGGCCTCGGTGTTGGCGCCGGTGCGCTGCACGCGCGGCGTGTACCAGGTGTAGCCGAGGCTGAGCTTGGGCACGCTGGCATCCATGTCGTAGAAGCGCGTGCTGCCGATGATGTCACCGGCGGCGTCGCGGATCACGAACGGCAGCACCTTGCCTTCGGCGTGCGCCTGCAGCGCGGCCTGCACATAGTGCTCGACCTGCTGCGGTGACGGCACCTGGGTGTACCAGAGCTGGTCCAGGCCGCTGCCTTCGAGGGCAGCGCGCAGGCCCGGGACATGCTCAAGCTGAAGCGGCTGCAGCGCCACCTGCTGGCCGCGCAGGGTAGGCACCGTGTTCCACACGTCAGGAGGACTCATCGCTCACCCCAGCAGGCTCGGCGCGCGTTGGGCGCAGTGGTCGACATAGGTCTTGATGCGGTCGATGCCATCGGCACCGAACCAGAACACTTTCCAATGGTCCTGCTTGTAGCAGCCATCGGACTCGGCGTAGTAGAAGTGGTTGATCGGGTTGCCGTGGCGCGAGCGCCAGAACAGCTGCGGGGTCTCCTCCAGCATCACGTTCCAGACCGCGCGGCCCAGGCCTTCGCCCTGCGCATCGTCGAGCACGGCGAACTTGTCCAGGTACACGCCTTCGGCCTCGTCGGTGAGGATCACCGCGGTGCGGTAGTTCTCGCTGACATAGGCACGCAGCAGCCTGGTCTTTTCGAAGTAGTCCGGCACCAGGGTGCGGCCGAAGCTGGATTCGATCAGGCCCTTCAGCCGTGGCAGGTCGAGCTCGCTCCAGGCGGTGGCGCGCAGCACTTTCTCACCCTTGCGCACCAGCGTGCCCGAGCCCTTGTGGGTGAACAGTTCCTTGGCCAGGTCGGCCGGGCGAGTGATCGACACCGACGACTCCAGCGGCAGGCGGTCGAGCAGGTCCTTGATCTGTTCGATCTTCACCTTCATGCCGCCGTGGATCCACGGCTGCGCGATGAGGTGGTCGTACTCGGTGGACAGGTTGATCGAATCGATCACGTTGCCCGCCTCGTCCAGCAGGCCACCGGTGCCGGTCAGGAAGATGATCTTGTACGGCTGCAGTTCCTGCACCAGCTCGTTGGCGGCGAAGTCGGCGTTGACGTTGAGGATCTGGCCACCGGCGGTTTCACCCAGGCTGGTGATGACCGGGATCGAACCGGCACGCAGGCTGGCCTCGATCGGTGCCAGGTTGACCTTCTTCACCTCGCCGACGAGGCCGTAGGTGTCCACGTCCAGGTACTCGGCCTCGAACACGCCACCGGTAATCGAGGTGGCACGTGCGCCGTTCTGCTGCAGCGCCTCGACCAGGCGCAGGTTGGACTGCTGGAACACCCGGCGCACGATCGCCAGTGCTTCCGGCGAAGTCACGCGCAGGCCGTTCACGGTCTGCTTCTCGATGCCGGCCGCCGACAGCTCGGCATCCAGCTGCGGGCCGGCGCCGTGCAGCACGATCGGGGTCAGCCCGACTTCCTGCAGGAACGACAGCGAAGAGGTCAGCGCGTCGAGATCGTCGCGCAGCACCGCGCCGCCGACCTTGACCACGGCGAAGCGCTTGGCGTCCAGCTGCGAGAAACGCTTGAGGTACTGGGTGATCTCCTTCGCGCTGGCCATGCTGGAAAGCAGGCGCACGATGGTCTGGCGGGTCTGGCGGTGGGGCTGGAGGGCAGGAGACATTTCGGTTTCGTCACAGGCGGCGGTCGCCGCGTTGCAGTTCCGCCATGCCCGGGGCATGGCGGCGTTGTAGGGTCGATCAGGCGCCGGCGGCGATGATCCGGTGCACGGCGTGGGTATAGCGCTGCAATTGGTCCAGCGTCACGAACTCATCGGCGGTGTGTGCCTGGGCGATGTCACCCGGGCCGAATACCAGTGTGGTGTAGCCAGCGGCCGAGAACAGCGACGCCTCGGTCCAGAAATCCACGGCATTGCCGATCGGCAGCTCCAGCGCATCGGCCACGTCGCGCGCCAGCAGGCGGCGGTTCTCGGCCTCGGCGATGTCACCGGCGGGCAGGCTGGGACCACGGAACGTCTCGGTGAACACGGCGGCTTCCGGCTCGGCGAAACCGGCGAAGGTCGCCAGCAGGCCATCGATGTCCATCGACGGCAGCGGGCGGAACCCGAAGCGCACCTCAGCAGCCGGTGCGATCATGTTGGCCTTGATACCGCCTTCGACGCGACCGATGTTGAAGCGCAGGCCGGTCAGTCCACCGAAGCGCGCCGAGGCCAGCGATTCCACATGATCCAGCGCGCGATTGCCCCAGCGCATGGCCTGGTGCAATGCGCTGGCAGCCGCATCCTGCTTGCCCGACGCATGGCCGGCACGGCCGGCGAACTGCATCAGCACCGAGCTGATGCCACGATGCGCCAGCACCGCTTCGCTCATGGTCGGTTCGGCCACGAGTACGGCTTCATACGGCAGGCCACGGGCCAGGAACGCGGCGATGCAGCGCGGGTCGTTGGCTTCTTCGTCGCTGGAGAACAGGAAGGCGGCATCGCCATCACTGGCGTTGGCCGCCGCCACCAGCGCAGCGGCGGCGCCCTTGATGTCACACACGCCCAGGCCGACCACACGGTCGTCCAGGCGGCGCATCACATGCGGATCGGCACTCCAGTGCGGCGAGTCCGGTACGGTATCCAGATGCACGTTGAACAGGTACTTCGGCGTCCCACGCACGGCGTACAGGCTGACCGCACCCGCGCCATGGTCGATCACCTCGACGTTGAAGCCGGGCAGGTTCGCGCGCAGGTAATCGAAGATGCCACCGGTGGTGATCGCACGCGGCGGGTTGCGGGTGTCGAAGGACACCAGGGCCTGCAGGTGATCGAGCGTCTGTTCAAGCATGTGTCTGAATATCCGTAGGGTTCGAAATCGGTAGTGGGGGGGGGGGGGGGGGGGCGGGCGCGGTGCCCCCCGGCCCCCCCCCCCCGCCGGGCCGCGGCCCCCTGTACAATATTAGGGGGGGGGGGGGCGCGCCGGGGGGCGGCGCCCCCCCCGCCCCCCACCCCCAAATAATTCAAATAAGATTTAAATTTAT